>JALONE010000364.1 GCA_025455125.1 Bacteroidota bacterium | reverse complement strand
TCTTCGATGACCATCGCCACTGTGCGTGCCGCGGCTGATCGTAGATGGACGAGTAGACCCTGAAGCGCGTCTGCGGCTCGTCCGGTATTCCTTTCGTCACCAGATTGATCACTCCTCCGAGTGCGCTTGACCCATACAATGCCGATCCCGCGCCCTTGACGACCTCGATCCGGTCAATCTCATGCAACGGAAGCGTTTCCCACGTGATCTCGCCCGTGTCGCCTGTGAGATAGGGCAATCCATCGATGAGCAAGAGCACCCGGCTCCCGACTCCCCTGCTGTAACCTGTCGATCCCCGAATGTTCACCTGATCCTGCATCATATTCACGCCCGAAACGTGGCGCAAGGCGTCATCGACTGAAACGACGGCACGCTGGGCGAGCTCCTGAGCGGAGACGACTGCAATGCTCGTCGGAACGTCCTGAACATTCTGCAGACGCCGCGCGGCAGTGATCACGACTTGCTCCATCGGAATGGGGGCCGGAACGAGCGAAACATTGACCATCGTTTCGGCTTCCGGCATCACATCGAGGGCTTCGATCGTCGTTGAAGTGTATCCAACCAACGAACAATAGATCGAGTACTTCCCTTGCGGCAGGCCGCCGATCCGGAATTCCCCTGACGAGTTGGTGGCAGCGCCTCGGACCGTTCCCCGCACGATGAGGTTCACCCCAGCGAGTCGCTCCCCGGTTCGTTGATCGGTCACGATTCCCTTCAAGGATCCTGTCTGCGCGTGAGCCCAAGCCGAAAGGAGAACGAGGACGATTATGGCTGCGATCCGATGCATGTCAGAAGGGCTGAGGCGGAAGATGGTTGAAATCCACGGCAATGTCGATCCCACGCGTGCGCCCCGTGGATTCCACTATGACTGTTTTCGGAGTCAATGGATCATCCAGATCATGATACACACCGACCACCTGGAACGCACTGATCACAAGATCGTTCCCATAGAACTGAAGGACACCTACATAGGGATAATCGGCGGGAGGAAGGTCGAAATCGTACGGCGTTTGATCGACGGCAAGCGGAAGCGTTTCGCCAAATGATGGAGTGAGAAAGATGCGGGGTGGAATGGATATGAGTCCGCTGAAGATCCCTGCGGAATCCAGAGGATAGACCTGCGATGCGAAGACGTAGAGGCGCGTGTTTGCGAGGCTATCCGGAGACGGCCAGCTTTGCATGTCGTACGTGATCGTCCCGCTGATGCCCGGCTTCTCGGAGGAAACGGGGGACAATCCTCCATCACACCCCACGCTTCCCAGCGCACACATGAAGACCAACCCAAGAAGGGCTATTTGCTTCATCACCCAACCAGTGTCATGGAACGATGATCGCTTCCAACTCCGAGAGTTCGAGCGGAACGTAGTATCGCGCGGGAGCAGACGGGTTGACGGTCACATACTGAACGAGAGTCGCTCCGGATTCGAGCGAGAACTCCTGCGATGCACCTCCGGAACAATGTCCCGCCTTGCTGAACACGCCCTGCTCTCCAGGAATCGACCCGCGCTTGATGAATTCGGAGATATCGCCCGACGGAAGCGTCGTGCCGCCGATCTCTGTTGGAGCCGGAATGAAGGAGATCATTGCTCGCTCGTCAATATCCAATCGTCCGGCTGAAACGCCAAGTTTCGAAACTCCGTGAGCCCGGGAGGCATTTCTTCCGCTCATGGGATAAACAGCGAAGAGGAGCTTTCCGTTCCGTGTCGACCGCGTCGTGTTCGTGATCATTACCTTCATGATCGTTTCCGGTCTTCCCTCGCGTTCCACGCTTGCCGTTTGAATCGCGACGTGGAAGTCGTCCGTGACGACCTCAAAGCCCGGGTTCCCTCCCGGCGGCGTCGCAACGAGATCGCGTTTGCCGACACTGAGCGGGATCAACTTCGACCGTGAGTACAACGCCGTCTGCAGAAGCAGATCGAGTCCGTCAAACCGGAGCACGCCCTCTTCGTCCAGCGCCGCGGCGGGCAGCTTGTTCCACATCAGGAGACGGCTCGGGACCTCCGCCCCGCGCAGTCTTGCCGGAAGCATCGATGCGGACTCCCCACGTACCGCTTGTTGATAGAACGTACCGGCTCCCTGCATCTCTTTCTCCCCGAACACCCGGACATCGACGATTCCGACGATCGCCGTATCTTTCAAGCGTCCACAATCAAGGGCGATGGCTTTCGCGTTCACATCCGGGAGGAACACATAGCTCGGAGCGCCGTTCGACTTGCGAAGCCGGATGCGCTGCGACCAGGTCGTATCATCGAGGGACGTGTAGATGGTCACATCGGTCGGGTAGTTCCGTTCATCCCATTGTATGCGGAGACCGCCAAGCGTTCGGACCTTGCCGAAATGGAGCGCGACAAAGTCGGTATTGCCCATGCGCATCGCCCGCTCGAACTTGAACATCCTGCCGTCCATGCGAAGCGAATCCCGTGTCGTTCCCCGGACATACCTTGTCGCCCGAATCGCCTCCGCGTCGTAGACCTTCGCGACTCCCACATGTCCGCGCGGCATCGGATTGGTCATGATCAGATTTTCATGCTGCGCGTTCGCGGGGATAGCAAGAATGAAGAACGCAAGCGCTGTCAAAAGTTGTCTCTGAAGCAAATCAAACCTCGTCTTTTTCTGAATGATACTGAAACCTGTCGCGCCGCGCACAGGC
>JALONE010000017.1 GCA_025455125.1 Bacteroidota bacterium | reverse complement strand
GCTCGCGGGAGAATTCCGCGATCCCGAGATTGTTGTAAATTCGGGCTTCAAGACTTATGTTGCAAGCTTTTTTTGTGAGAGTCAAAGCCTGCTTCCAGCATGACTCCGCCCTCCCGAAATCCCCCTGAAAACTGTGAACATTGCCGAGATTCAACAAAGGTGAGATGAGCTTCTCCGGGTTCGCCTTGTCGCCCATTTCCTCAACGGCGCGCGAGAAGCAACGCCGCGCCGATTCCAACCGGCTGTCGTAGAACTCGACGATTCCGAGACGGTTGAACAGGTCCCCGCGGAGCTGTGGGTCGAAGATCTCGAGTTCCCGCTCCTGGAGCGCCAGCAGCCGCTTGCGCGCGGCGGGATAGTCTCCTTTCGAGATCTCGACCGAGGCGAGGTCGAGTTGGATTCCATCGCGTTCCTCGGGGGATACGGCGAGTAACGATGCATCGGTCAACGACTGTTCCGCCGCCTCAACGTGTCCGAGCATGTTCTGGACGGATCCGAGGGTGCGGTGAAGGGTAAATCGCCGCTCGCGCGTGTCCGCCTTCGCAAGGAGTTCCAGAACGATCGCTTCCGCCTTCGCGTACTCCGAGAGCGCCCGGTAGATCTCGGCAAGGCGATCGCGGACTTCGTCTCGTTCTGCTTCTGACGGCGCGAGGGTGAGGGCCTGCTCGAGGAATTCCGCGCTCCGTCGGTACGCGGAAACAGCCTGCTCGTTCCGCGCCGCCTGCCGGTAGTGATGGAATGCCCGCGGAAGATTGCCCGAGCGATGATGATGGTGCGCGAGCGCTTCCGCATGTTCCTCAAGCCGCTCGGCGTAGATGCGTTCCATTGCATCTGCGATGTGCCGGTGCAATGCAACCCGCATTCCCCCCAGCCCGTCGTACACGAATTGCCGGAACTGCGCATGCGCGATCTGGACGGTCCCGAATTCCGATGTCGCTGTGATCCCCTCGTTCGTGAGGCGAGAGAGTGCCTGGCGCGTGCGGGTCTTCATGAATGCCAGCAACTTCTCGATCAACGAGGTCTCGACGGGAACGGGGAAACAACTCAGCAGCCGCAGGCAATCCTGTTCATCTCGGCCCAGGGTCTCGAAACGCTGCGCGTACTGTTCCTGCAGGTCGACCTTCGGCGTGATGGTCCGCAGGACCGTCCTGAATCCGGACGCGGAGGAATGATCGTGCTGACGGAGCGCGAGGGACAGGACGTGACCCAGCATGCCGGGGGACGTTCCGACTTGCTCCGCGATGTGCGTGATGTCCTTCTCGCCGATCCCCGGATCGCCGGTCATGTATTGGGCAAACACGGCCGCCTCTGGGCGCGTGAACTCCTTCAGCGCGATCGTCTGCGACCGCACATCCGTTCGCACGAGGCGCGCCGCATCCGGCTCAATGGCGCTGACGGCAATATACAACAGGTATCGGTGTTGGGCCGCGTTGACCGACAAATGGGCGATGAGGTCGGCTGTCGCTTCGTCCGCCTGATCGGCGTCGTCGAACCACACGGCGAACGGTTGCCGGGCCGCGCTTTCTCCGAGGAACTGAGCGATGCGCTCGATGATGCGGTACCGAAGCGAGGCAGGATCGCTGTCGAGCAGATCGTTCGCTCCCTCCGACAGCATCCGCAGAATGGCATTCGCTTCGCGCAATGCCGGGGCCGGTCCGCCGCGCAGTTCGAGCCGATAACGGATGTCCTTCACGATCGGAATGATCGGCGCGAATGCTCGGTCGTCGCGCCCCGCACACCGCGTGTCGTAGAAGGGGATATCATTCGCCTTCGCAGTCCGTCGCACTTCCTGCATGAGTTTCGTCTTTCCGATTCCCAGCGGCCCAGCGACGAGAATGGGGGTGACGAAGGATTGCATGGTCGCAACGCTCGACGCCGGCACGGCCTGCGCAAGATTCTGCCGAAGGAAGTTCATTTCTTCCGTCCGTCCAACGAACTGGCTGGGACGGATCGTGTGATAGTACGGGAGAAAGACGTAGCGACGCTTGAGAGCGGATTCCAGCAGCGTTGCCGCTTCAGCAGCGGTCCCTATCCGACGGACCGGGTCCGGTTCGGTCAGGGCAGAGACAAGATCGTCCAGAGCGGCGGGGACTTCTGTGCGAACGCGTGACGGGCGCTTTGCGGGATCGGAGAGCCGCCGCTTCAAGCTCTCGATCGTCGGGCCCGCGTCAGGAGGGAGCTCGCCGGTGATGAGCTGATACAGCGTGATGCCGAGCGAGTAGAGGTCAATGCGATGATCGGCATGTCCGCCGGCCAACAATTCGGGGGCAAGATACGCGAGCGTTCCCCGGATCGCACGTGCGTCCGGTCCGACCGGCTTCGCGGAGAACCCGAAGTCGATCAGTTTCGCCAGACGAACATCCTCTCCGCCGATCGAGCCGGGGACGACGAGTATGTTCTCCGGCTTCACATCGAAATGGATGAGCGAGTGGCGGTGGATATAGCTGAGCGATTGCAGGACTTGATAGGCGAGTTCGATCAGCGCGTCCCAACCCGCGTTCACCGTGGCGGCAAGGAGGTTCTCGCCTTCGATGTATTCGTACGTCAGATAATGATCACCGGGCCGATGCGGGTCATCGGTGACGACGATGGTCCCAAAATCGAGCGCCTCCACAAGGTTGGGATGATCGAGCGCGCTCAACGCGAAGAATTCGTGCCGCACCTCCCGCATGACGGTGCTGGCCAGGCGCCCGGCAGGAACGATCTTGAGCGCGACGAGCGTCCCATCGTGCAGCAGATCCTCTGCCAGATAGACGCTTCCGCCGCCTCCCTGACCGAGACGATGACTGAGGCGATATCGTTGGTTGACGAGGGCCATCGTGTGCTCAGAAACGAGTGCCGGCTTCGCTGCGTTCCGCGGTGTGATGGAGCGCGAGGACAAAGATGGTCAAACATGTTCCTGGTGCCGCGGCGATCCACCAGGATCGCTCGAGATGAGTGATCGCCTCACCCAACATATTCCCCCAACTGGGCAGAGGGGGCTGCACGCCGAATCCCAGAAAACCGAGGGCGGCCTCGGCCAGGAGCATCTCGCTGATCAGCAGAACGGTTGAGGTGGCGAGCACCGGCACGAGGTTCGGGAGAAAGTGGCGCTGAACCAAACGGATGCGGGAGACGCCGAGCAGGCGAGCGGCCTGTATGAACTCCTGTTCACGAAGATGGAGCATCTCTCCTCGCACGATGCGCGCCGTGCGCATCCATCCCGAGAGCACAAGGACGGCGATCAATCCCCAGAGCGATCCGCCGACGAAGAAAGCAAGCGCAACGACGAGAAAGATCGATGGAATGGAGAGGAAGACGTCTGTCGTCCATGTGACGGCGCGATTGACGACGGTCGTGCCGAGCGATGCGCCAAGTCCGGCGATAGTCCCGAGCAACAACGCGCCGAATGCTGCAACGATGCCGATGGCGAGCGATGTGCGTGTTCCGATGATTGCACGGCTGAGGACATCGCGGCCGACTGCATCACTTCCCAAGAGGAACAAATGCTCCGTTCGACCCGCGTGTTCGGGGTCACCCGTGGCTTCGAATCGCGCGAGTCTGAGGTTCACGCGCTGGAGCTGAGCGACCATGTCGGCGGTCTCGACTCCGACGTCCGAGTCCCCGCGCTGATACCAACCGGAGGACGCCGGCGGGCGAAGTCTGTTCGAGGAGAGATCTCCCTGTTCCAATGGGTTGTTGGGCGCGAGCAGCGGCGCAAGCAGTCCGACCGATCCCATGACACACAGGACCAACGCTGCGCGTGCATTAGCGGCGGAGATGAAGGCGAGCCGAATGGAACGCATCGAAGCGGAACCTGATGTCGAAGGACGACGCGGGAAATAGATCGGACGTGCGAGCAGCCAGAGAAGGACGATCAGGGTGATCGTGGCGAGCCAGAACTGCGTGTGTTCCCAACGCCACAACCCCGGTGTCTCGTGCGAGCCTGTGAACACGACGCCCACCGTCAATGCCATCGATGCGAGCGTGTCGGAGAACCGTTCCCATCGAATGGCGATGAGAGAACCGAGTGCCGCCAGCGCGAGAACGCGCGACCATGGGAAACGGCGTCGGGATTGTGCCGTTGTCATTCTGTTCGCACCCTCGGATCGAGCGCAGCGTGGAGAACATCTGCGATGCTATTGGCAACGATCACCAGACATCCGGAGACGATCGTGCATCCGACGAGAAGCGGATAGTCGCGCGACAACACTGCCGCGACGGTGAGCCTTCCCATTCCCGGAAAGGCGAAGAGTGTCTCGGTCACCAGCGTGCCGGTCAGCAGCGTGCCAAGTTCAAGCCCGCCGAGTGAGATCGCGGACATGAGTGCATTGGGGAGGGCATGGTTCCAAATGACGGAGCGTTCCGAAAGGCCCTGGCTGCGGGCGGCAAGAATGAAGGGACGCTCGAGCGTGCGGAGCAGAGACGACCGCAGATATCGCGCGAAGGCCGCGGCACGCGGGATCGCGATCGCGGCAACAGGAAGAACAAGATGAACCGCCCGATCCCAGAAGAGCACGAGCGGCGGAAGCGCGGAAGCATCCACCGATTGCCAGTGCCCTGACGGTAAGATCCCCAGCCAAAACGAGAAGACCGCGAGCAGAAGGATCCCAAAGAAATAGGAGGGAGTTGCATACAAGACCATCCCTCCGGCGGAGAGCAAACGGTCCAGACGGCCGCCCGGACGATGAACGGATACGAGCGCCATGGTGAGCGCAAGGAACACCTGAACGATGAATGCGGAAGATCCGAGAATGAGAGAGACCGGAAGGGCTTGCGAGATCATGGAAAGCACGCTCTGGTGCGTCGTGTAGGAAACCCCGAAATCCCAAACGAGGACATGACGGACCCAGGTGAGGAATTGCATCCCAAGCGGCTGGTCGAGACCGAAGGCGCGGCGAGCCTGTTCGGCGACGGCAGCAGGGAGCGTCGGACTGACATAGTGCGCGAAGGGGTCCCCCGGGAGAATGTGCGCGATGAAGAAGACGGCAATGACCATGCCGACCAGGACCGGGACGGCGGCCGCGAGGCGCAGAAGCAACGCGAGGAGGATCGGTCTTCGCTGTGCCGCATATGTGCGGGAGGAGATCATGGCGTCTCTCGGCGGCGGCTACCGGCCGGGGATGACCTGCCAGTCCCAGGCGTCGCTTGTCATAGCCATCACGTTCGCATGCACATTGGCAACTCGACGGTTCACGGCAATTCGTCCCCGCTCCCAGAACAGGAACGTGAACGGCTGATCGGCGGCGAGGATCGATTGGATGGCTTTCAGGTCACGCGCGGCAAGCGGCTGGTTTGTGACAGACCGCACGCGCTGAAGAAGCTTGTCCACTTCGGGGTTTCGGTACGATGCGATATTGAGCGGATGCGTCTCGAGATCGGAATGCCACATGTCGTCGAGACGAACCTCGAGCGGAACTTCGAATCCGGCCACCCATGCATCGTACTTCTTGTTGATCAGGTCGGACCAGAACACCGGTCGCTCGGCCTGTTGGATGATCGCTTCGATCTTGACCGCGCGCAACTGCTGCTGGATGACCGTTGCAATGTCCGCCCACAAGGTGACGCCGCTTTGCACGCGAAGGACGAACGCGAATGGCTTTCCATCTTTGTCGAGGATGCCATCCCCGTCGCGGTCTTTCCAGCCTTCGGCCTCCAGCAATGCCGCGGCCGCCCGGGGATCGTACGGAACCGGGCGAAGCGCTTCATTCTGTGCCCACGAGAAGATCGGGGCGACCGGACCGACCGCGGGGAGGGCGAACGGCCCGAGCAGAGACCGTGCGATGTCCGTCCGGTTGATCGCCATTGTCAAGGCTCGACGCACCTTTGCCGATCCAAACAATGGATGGGGCCGGAGCGTCTTCAACCCTTCTCCCGTCCAGGAGATCGGTTCGATGGTGTTCCACCCCACGAAATGCAGGCGGCGAGGGGGAAGCGTGAGAATCTGGATCTGCGGATTGTCCCGCTGGATCGCCCGGATATCGTCCAGTTCAAGTGCGGACATCATGTCGATCTCGCCGGAACGCAGCTGCAGCACCCGCGTGCGGTACTCGGGAACGGTTCGGAACACTAGGCGTTCGAGCCGCGCGGGATACGGGAGCGACGAGGTTTGGTTGGGGACTAGGATGATCTCCTGCGAGGTCGATTGCGGCGCAACGACGAATGGGCCCGCGGCCATCGGCTGCTGGTTGACAGGATGTGTCTCAAGGTCGGGTTTGGGGATGCGCGAAAAAATGTGCGCCGGCAGGATCGGTACACCCGCGTCGAACAACTGACTTGCGTAGACCCGCTTGAAGCGGAAGACCACGGTCGAGTCGTTCCGTACCACCACAGCTCGTTTCACCACGAGCGAGCCATCCCGTTCTCGCTCAAGGTTCTCCATCACATCCTGCCAGCGGCTCCCGACCTCGGGGTCGGCATACAACTCAAACGTGAATTGGACATCCGATGCACGCACGGGCTTGCCGTCCGCCCATCGTGCGTCGCTCCGCAGATGAAACACGATGTCCCGTCCACCACGGCCCTTCTCCCATGACCGCGCGAGTGCTGGTGCGTAGACCAGCGTGCCGGAGACCGTATCGAATGTCGAACTGACGAGCATCGGATAGAGCAACTCATTGATCTCGGCCGTCGTGGCATCCGGAGCGAAGATGGGGTTGAATGCATTCACCGGCGAGGAGATCCCGACCACGACGGTGGGATTGGTCCAGACCGGACCTTCAGAACGGTGGGAACAGGATGGCAGCAGACCAACGAGCCCGGCAAAGACCAGGAGGAGACTGGCAGCCATCAGTGTTCTTTGGGAGATGAATCGAAGCACGATCGACCTTCAGATTGTTGACGCGATCTCGCCGCTCCGCATCGCTGCGGCCATCAGCATGCGAGTCGCGGGATGGGCTGCGGATGTGCGCAATGTCTTCCAATCCCCCTCATCTACGACCCGTCCCCCCTGAATGACGACCGCTCGTCGGCACGTTCGCGCCGCGGCGGAGAGATCATGAGTCACATGCAACAACGCGACGCGGCGTTCAGTCGTCAATGCATGCAACAACGCGAGCAGACTGTCGGCGTTCAAACGGTCAAGCGCACTCGTCGGTTCATCCGCGATCACGAGTTTCGGCCGTGCCGCAAGGACGCGCGCCAGAGCGACTCGCTGACGTTCGCCGCCGCTCAGTTGTCCTGGGAACCGATCAAGCATGCCTTCGCCAAGGCCAACCTCCGCGAGGGACACTGCCAGAGCCTCTCCGGACGCCGGTGCTCCCGATGCTTCGAAGCCCTCCTGGAGGATTTCAGCAACGGACATCATCGGGTCGAGAGATGCCGTGTGGTTCTGGAACAACATCTGAACGGGGAGAGCGCCTCTCCACTCTGCGACCTCTTTTCCCTCGAGGCGAATGACACCCTGTGATGGAACATGCAGCCCTGCGATGCACCGCGCCAGAGTTGTTTTTCCGCCGCCGCTCTCGCCGAGCAACGCAAGCGATTCCCCGGCGTTCAACGTCAGGGAAACGTCTTCAAGGATGACCCGTGGCGGATGCCGGCGAAGCAGGACGCCGGAATCTTCCGTTATGACCCGGATGTTGTCGACTTCCAATAGAAGCATCGAACCCATGTTCCATTTGATGTTTGCTCGAGGTCCGGAAGTTCGGTCCGGCACCGGTCCTTTGCAAGCGGACACCGTGGATGGAATGCGCAACCAACGGGTGCAGGGGGATGAAGCCGGGACCGTGCGTCAACACCGGCAAGCATGCGCGTGTATGGATGAAGCGCCTCCGCTCGGAGCGGTCGGTTCGGATTGATCTCTACGATGCGCCCCGCGAAGAACACGATTACCTGATCCACTGATTCGTTGAGAAGCATCGGGTCGTGCGACACCACCAGTGAGGTGCATTGCATGGAACTCCGCAGGTCTTCGAGCAGATCGAGGATCTGCCACTTCAGCGGTTCATCGAGCGCGCTTGTCGGTTCGTCGGCGATGAGCAAACTCGGTTCGGGCGCGACGGCGACCGCGATGGCGGCGCGCTGCAGCATTCCGATGCTGAGTTCATGCGGATACGACCGGAGCACGCGAAGCGGTTCCGCCAATCCCACGCGTTCCAGCAGTGAACAGATCCGCTCGGTGTCCCACCCATCACACAGCGATGCGCGAATCGACGTTCCCAGGCGCAGCAACGGATTGAACGATTCCGACGGCTCTTGAAACACATACCGGATCTCCTTGCGGCGAAGCCCGCGCAGAGAATCGACGTCGAGCGCGAGAAGATTCTGTCTTTGAAAGAGTGATTCGCCGGTGACTCGGATCGAGGGGGAGCGGTGCAAAAGCCCCGTGATCGCGAACGCAAATGTCGACTTCCCTCTTCCGCTTTCGCCGATCACCGCGGTACGCTGCGCTTGTGGCAGCGTACAACTCACATCGTGGAGGATCGGGGATGGTTGCCCCTGGGAGAGGTACTCCACCGAGATCTGACGGACGTCAAGGGTGGAGGTCATGGTGTGCAGGCGGATGTCCGGGTGTCCCTACTTCTTTCGGATCTGACGATATCGACGCAGCTTCCCGCGGACAACGGCGAGCAATTCCTCGGGATCGATGGGCTTCGTGAGATAATCATCCGCACCGAGCTCCTTTCCCGCCAAGACGAGACGCGAATCGGTCATGCCGCTCAGGAAGAGGAAGGGAACGTCGCGCAAATGCTCCAATTCCCGGATGCGCTCGTAGAACGTGAACCCGCCGAAGGACGACGTTTCCAGATGCACGTCGCAGATGATAAGGTCGGCGTAGTTCTCCTTCATGAATTCGTAGGCATCGTCTGTTCTCGCGTACGCAGCGACCGCGTACTCGCACTCCTCAAGCATCGCGGAAAATTCTTCCAGCAATTCGATGTTGTCGTCAATGATGACGACGAATCCCAACGACGAGGCTTTCCGTTTTGGAGGCGTGGTGACCGTTCGGCTGCCGCGGATCGGCGGGGGAGTGGCGGCAGTGAGCGATTGCGCAGGCCGTACTTCGCTCGGAGAAGGAATGGCCGGCTCTTCGGCCTCTTCTCGAGCGGCCTTTTCGGCAGCCTCTTCTGCGGCGATCTCCTCGCGGTACGCTTGTGCGATCGCCTCAAG
>JALONE010000363.1 GCA_025455125.1 Bacteroidota bacterium | reverse complement strand
AAGCCCGCGACCAGGGGAAAGACGTGATGTTGATGATGGATTCCGTGACGCGGTTGGCGATGGCTCAGCGCGAAGTGGGGCTTGCCATCGGTGAACCGCCGACGACCAAGGGATATACGCCGTCGGTCTTTGCGATGCTGCCGAAACTTCTTGAGCGTACCGGCATGGGGCGGGTCGGAAGCATCACGGCGATGTACACGGTGCTTGTCGAAGGCGATGACATGACGGAACCGGTCGCGGATGCGGTGCGGTCCATCCTGGATGGCCACATCGTCCTGGCCCGCCGGCTGGCATCTTCCGGACACTATCCGGCGGTCGATGTGCTGGAAAGCGTGAGCCGCGTGATGTCCGCGATCACAACGGATGAACATCGGCATGCGGCGCAACGCGTGCTTGACATGCTTGCGACCTATCGCGAAGCGGAAGACCTGATCAACATCGGCGCGTACGTGCGCGGGAGCAACCCGCGCATCGATCGCTCGGTCAAGAACATCGAAGCGATCCGCAGTTTTCTCCGGCAACGTCCGGATGAACATGCAGGATATCAGGAAAGTCTTGAACGGCTGCTGCAACTGTCGAGTGTGGAATGAGCGGAGGACTCATGAAAGTCGGCGATTCACGATTTGGCACGCTTTTGCGCGTCAAGTCGATCCAGGAGCGGAAGAGCCAGCAAGAGCTGGTCGAGATCCAGAACAAAAAAGACGAGGAACGGCAGACCCTGTCGCAGCTGCAGGAGCGTCGTGAGGGAGAGATCGCGGAGGCGGTCCGGAAATCTCGCATGCGGGCGACAGACCTTCAATCGAGCCGGGCATTTCTGACGCGCCTGTCGAAGGAGATCGGTGAGCAGGAGAACAAGATCGAGGAGATCCAGGTGAAAGAGGATGAAAAACGGGAGGAACTCGTTGAACGCTCGCGTTCGAAGCACATGGTCGAAGATCTCGAAGAAAAGTATCAAACGCAGGTTCTGCGTGAGGCGGAACGAAAAGAACAACGGTTGATCGATGTGCTCGCCCAGCGCGTGAAGCTCGAGGTGTAAGCAATGAAACAGATCCTTCCCTTCGTCGCTGTGTTGTTCGGTACCCTCGTGCTCGCGGTGGCGCTGAACGTCGGTCTGATGTATCTCAGCCCCGGCCTCTTCGGCGGGGGAGACTCTCCGCTCGGCGCGGTGGATACCCTCCATGCGGCCGTGCCCGATTCAGCGAATCCCGTTGGCACAGATTCAACGATGACAGCCGGGGATAGTGCGTCGGTCCTCACCGTGACAAACGCGACCACCGGCGAGGTTCTGCTCGATTCACTGGCGCAGTTGCGTGAATTGGTCGCCTTCGAAATGGCGCGGTCGCGCGAGTTGGAGGAGCGATTGGTCCGGGAAGACCGCGCGGCCGATAGCCTCCGGACGAAGAAGCGGAAGGAATTCGCCAAGATGATCGAATCGATGAGCGCCGAGGACGCAGCGCGCATTCTTCAGAATCTCGACCAGGGAGAGCTGCAATCCGTCCTGATGATCGTCAAGAAGAAACACGCGGGCAAGATCCTGAGCGCCATGGATGCTCGCCGTGCCGCGGAAATCATGAACTAGTCGGAGATGCGGCGATGAATATTCTGCCGTTGTTGGATGTCGTTCCCCGGGATGCAAATCTGGATGCTCGTACGGCAGACGGTGCGCCCGGATCCGCAGACGTCGCGGAGCCCTTCCTCCCGCTGCTGGTGCAGATCGTGGCCGCCGGGTTGCTCGTGCCGCAAATGGTGCAGCCGGAGACGAAGTTGGAAGCGAACCCAGGAGCGATGCCAGAGGCATTCACCCCGTCTCTTCCCTTTGTGCCCGCAACCGGGACGGAGGAACAACCGCTTCCGATCGATAATCCCTCCGCTGCTTTGGGTGCGATCCTTCAAGGACGCGTCGGCGCAGGCATTCGGAATAGCCTCATCAGCACGGCCGCGAAAGCGGAAGAGCTTCTGCAAAAGGAAGTCAAGGCAGAGACAAATCCCGCATTGCGGTTGCTGACGAAGACCGAGCCCGAGCAGACGAAGCTGCCCCTCTTCGCTCGCACAGAACTGGCTGAGCCGATCCTGGCGGAAGCGGTTGAAGCGGAGCCGACGGTCGAACTCCCACGCCTTGACCGCGATCAAGAGCAAGCGGTCCCCGTACTGCCGGAGCCGGAGGAGCAGATCGCGCTGGAGGGTTTTAAGCCGGTCACGCCGGAAGAAGCGCAGGAGCTGGAATCGCGTCTCGGCCTCAATACGCCGGCGCGGGCGACGAAAGAACAGCGCGAAATGCCTGACAGCCCCAGGCCGGAAGTCCGCGCGAATCAGGTCGGCGCGGCCTCACAGGCTGGCATGTTGAAGCAGGAGGGGGAGTCACGCGACGCGGATCGCTCGAACACACCGCAGCACGCAAAGACCGCGCCGCATCTCGATGCTGCATCGCTCGCCGGAATGAAACGGCAGCACGTCGGTCAGGTGTTCCATGTCCCCGAGTCCACCGGCTTGGCGGAATCGCGGATGCCTGAAGCATTGAAGAACTCGGTCATCGATCAGATCGTGAATGCGGTGAAGGTGAACCTGAACGAGCGATCGCCGGAGATCCGCATCAAGCTGCATCCCGAAACGCTCGGTGAAGTGGTGGTCCGCGTGTCGATGGATGAAGGCGTGATGCAGGCGAAG
>JALONE010000362.1 GCA_025455125.1 Bacteroidota bacterium | reverse complement strand
CGGGAAGAAGGCCATTCACACCGCCCTTGATGCCGGCGTCAATCTCTTCTTCGCATTTGGCTTCGATTTCCAAATGACCCGCGCCTTGCGCGAGTTGATGAGGTCCAGACGTGAACGGATCGTCCTCGTTACCGGTGCCTACAGCTACATCTGGAGAGCGCAGGATGTCCGCAGGACGTTCGAGAAACGGCTTCGCCAATTCGGAACTGACCATATTGATGTCTTCCTGTTCATGGGCGTGATGAAACCGCACGAGTTCTCCTCAAACGTCCGCGAGGACCTCATTCGCCTGAAGGAAGAGGGCAAGGTGCGCGCGATCGGGTTGTCATGCCATCATCGACAATTTCTGGGCGACCTCGCTCGTGAAGGAACGATGAATGCCCTCATGTTCCGCTACAATGCTGCTCATCGAGGTGCGGAACAGGATGTCTTCCCCCATACGGCGTCATCTGATCCCGGCGTCATCTCGTATACCGCGACGCGCTGGCGCTATCTCCTTCGGCGTCCGAAAGGCTGGCCGATGAATGGACGGGTCCCAACCGCCGGAGAGTGCTATCGCTTCGTGCTCTCCAATCCTCACGTGCATACCGTCCTCACGGCACCACGCAACGAACGCGAGCTACGCGAGAATATTGTGGCCGCACAGCAGGGCCCACTGGCGGAAGACGATATGATCTTCATGCGCGCCTTCGGCGACGCAGTGCATTCGCAAAAGAAGTGGTTCATGTAGCAACGCGCCCGCGCTGGACGCGACTCGACGGAAGGATTCCTCGGACACGGAGGAACAACGATGGAAACGACCACGGATTTCGTCACTCGGGCGCTCGCAAAGGAAGAACGCCGCGCGGAACTTATCGCCAACACCGTCCGCCTTGTTGTCCTGACCGCCCTCGCATTCGTTGCCGTCGTAAACTTTCGATCTCTCACGCTGGAAGCGAACATTCTGAACGCCTCCGCCCTGCTGATCGGATACATATTCGGATTCGTCGTCTATCACCGCACACGGCGCCCCGGACACCACCCCGCTATGAAGTATATCACTTCGTGCCTCGACGTGTTTCTGGTGTTCCTTCTCCTGTTCTCGTACACGCAGATCGAGATCCCGGCCGTCGCGGTGAAGAATTATGTCTTCCTTGTGGTCTTTCCGCTGATTGGGGTGACAGCGTTTCGCTATGATCGCACATTGACATACTCTGCGGGGGGTCTTGCCGTCAGCTTGTACCTCATCATCCTTGGCTATCTCAGCTTCTCAAATGCAATAACCCTGAGCCATGGCGGCTACGAACAAGAACTCTTCAGCGCCGAAGTCACCTACATCGGGCAGGCGACAAAGAGCCTCATCCTCATCGGTTTCATTATTCTCATGGCCTCGCTCGCTCAGTATTCCAGGAGTCTTCTCGTTAAGCTGGTCCAGGAGGAATCGTCTTTGCGTGTTCAACAGGAACAGACCAACTGGGAGTTGAAGACCGCCTCACAAGTTCAAGCGAGACTGCTCCCCCAGACTTTCCCGACGATCAAGGGATTGGAACTGTTCGCGATCGTCCAACAAGGCAAGTATGTGGGGGGAGATTACTGCGACTTCATGAAGCGGAACGACGGCAGCATCTTGATGGTGACCGCGGATGTGTCGGGGAAAGGCATCCCGGCGGCGCTGATCATGGCAGAGATCCGTGCATCGACGCATTCGCTCGCTGCAATAGACATCGATCTAACAGAACTCATAGGACATCTCAACACGCTTGTTCATAGCAGCACGTCTTCAAAGGATTTCGTGACCTGCTTTGTTGCGACCATTGACGTCCAACGCCAAATCGTGAGGTACGTGAATGCTGGACACCCGCCCCCATTCGTCTGTTCCCAACTTCAGATTCGAGCGCTTGCTGAGCGAACGATCCCATTGGGCATCCTTGCAACACTTCCGACGTTCCACGTCGCACAGGAACGATTCGCCTCCGGCGACATCCTGATTTCATATACCGATGGCCTCACCGAGCAACGGAACATTCACGACGAGGAATTCGGCGAAGAGCGAATGAAGACATACACGCAGGCACATGTCGACCTCCCAGCTGAACCGTTTGCCCTGGCGTTGCTTAAGCATCTCGGGGAATTCGGGATTGGGAGAGAACGTCACGATGACGTCGGACTTGCGGTTGCCAGGATGGTCTAGACTACGCTGGCAGGCCTGGCCGCGCGGATGATCTCTTGTGTTTACCTTGCCTTCCTCACTTGCATCAATGTGTAGGCCCCTACTTCTGAAAGGAGAAGAAGAATGAACACCTACACGATGGTATTTCTTGCGCTAATGCTTCCGTCCGGAAGCGTCGCACCGAGGGACTCCTTCCTTCAGTATCACTCTGCCGACCTCACTTGGGCTGGAGCCTATCAACTCAACGCTGGTAGATATCGAATCGCTTTTAGCGCACATGATGGCCGGTATGCATTGCCGGTAATACATCTCATCATTCTCAAGGCCGCGATGGAAGCCGGAGATTCGATCATTGAGCTACAACCCGAGGCAAAGCGTCTATTAGCGACTAATCCGATCGTCGCGCCCGGCGGTAAGGGGATCCTAATCAGACCGGGGAACGTGCTCTATCGGCTGCCGATGGACTCCGGTCGCACAAATACTGAATACGCAATCGCGATTGAACGGGACGGATTATATGTT
>JALONE010000361.1 GCA_025455125.1 Bacteroidota bacterium | reverse complement strand
GGCTTGCGCTGCGCTTCCGGCAGCGCTACGACCGCCGCTTGGAGTTTCCGCACCGCGTTGTTTGTCTTCTCGACGCTCCGTTTCACGACCGCGAGCTTCTCTTCCGCCTGGGTGATGCGGTTCGTCATCGACTCGAGGACGTTCAGGATCTCGACCGTTGCGCTCTCCGTCGCCTGAGTGACATTCGACAACTGCTTCGATGCCTTCGGAATGTGGTTCGTACTCTCTTCGATCGAATGCCGGACATTCTCCAGCAACGGGACGATCTCGCGAATGAGTTGGACCAGATCACGCGCCACGCGTTCCCCAGAGGCGGGTTTGTTGTTGACTGCGCTGTCAGCCATGGACATGTTCTCCTCGTGCCTTGTATAGCCGCTCGTAGCGACCGCTACGCTTTGGCCTCTGTTGTTTTCAGGATCTGGTCGATCTTTTCCTTGAGTCCCTGGGGCGTGAAGGGCTTGACGATGTAATTGTTGACGCGCGCCTTCATTGCCTCGATCACGTCGTCTTTGTTCCCTCGGGTCGTGATCATCAGGATGGGGAGTCCTTCGAACTGCCCGTTCGCGCGGATCCACTTCGTCAGGTCAAGTCCGTTCATTTCCGGCATGTTCCAGTCGGTGATGACGAAGGTCGGGGTTTCGGTCATCAGTTTCGCGACCGCATCTTTTCCGTCCTGTGCTTCAACGACCTGCTCGTACCCGAGCGTCTTTAGCGCATTGACCACGATGCGCCGCATGGTCAAGGAATCGTCAACGACGAGAAATTTGTGATCTGCCATGGTAGTTCCTGCTTCGCAAATGTGATAAGGGTCTATTCAGTCCAACTCACGTACTTCGACACCTCGTACTGGATCTTCTCGAGGCTGAACGGCTTCACGACGTACGAGTTCACGCCGAGCTTCGCCCCCTGCTCCTTGTTGGCCTCATCGCCCAGCGACGTCAGGATGATGACGGGGAGATCCTTGTAATCCGGGTTCTCCCGCAGGGCCTTGATGAGTTCGAAGCCATCCATGTTCGGCATATTGAGGTCTGTGATGACGAGGTCGAACTTGGATTGGGGGAGCTTCTCCAGGGCATCCATGCCGTCGCAGGCCGCGACGACAGAGAATCCCTGCATGCTGAGTGAAACCGAAACGAATTTTCGCACGGTCGGGGAATCATCGACGATCAAGACGTGCTTGCTCATATGCTCACTCCTTTTTGTACGCGACTGTCTTGGGGAAGTTGATCAGCTTGAACGCCGTGGAAATGCCATGGAGCGATTCCGCATACCCGATGAAGAGGAATCCGCCGGGATTCAAGCTGTCGTAAAGGTCCGACACCACCTGGATCTTGGACGCCTGGTCGAAGTAGATGAGCACATTGCAGCAGAACACGATGTCGAAGTTGGACATCGTGCGCATGCGCGACCGGTCGAAGAGGTTCATATGGTCGAACCGGACCTGGCTCTTGACCTGGTCCTTCAGATAGAAGCGCTGGTCGTCGATCGTGAAATATTTGTCGAGATAGTGCCTCGGCATATTGCGCACCGAGTATTCTCGGTACACGCCTTGGCGGGCCGTTTCCAGTACGCCAGCACTGATATCCGTTCCGACCACTTCGAGTTCCAGCCAGGGATACAGCGGCTTGATCTTCTCGAGGAACAGCATGGAGATCGTGTAGGCCTCTTCGCCCGACGAACTGGCCGAACTCCAAACACGTAGCTTCGCCCGGGGTTGACCTTTCTTCATCGCGGCGATCTGCGGAACGAGTGTCTTCTCAAATGCCTCGAACTGCGGTTCGTTCCGGAAGAAGAACGTCTCGTTGATGGTGATGGCGTCGTAGAAGAATCGCATCTCCTCGCCGCGGCCGTTCAGCGACTTGAGCAATTGCAGGTAACGCTCGAAGTCAGGGATGTTCAACAACTGCAGCCGTTTGCCCAGGCGCCCCTCGAGGAGGTATTTCTTGTTGTCCTGAAAATAGATGCCGGTCAGTTGATAGATGAACTCACGGATCGTCTTGAAGGTCGGATCCGACATCTTGATGGTCGTGGCCGGCTTGGGAAGCATCGCGGCGCCTGCCGGCGCAATGATCTTGGGGGGCGCGATAACGGGTTTCGGTGTGATCGGCGACATGATAACGGGCTTCGGTGTGATCGGCGGCATGGGGTCGATCCTCACTGGTTATCTTCGTTGCCGATGGTGTACCCCTTCGACTCCAGCGCGGAGACTGCCATCTCGCGCACCATCTCGTCGTCATCTTGCAGGAACCGGGCAATGAATTCCGGTATGCGGCGATCATCCAAGGGAACAAGCAATTCGATCGTGTGAATGCGAAGCCAGGGATCGGGATCGTTCATGATGGCATCGAGGAATTCGATCGCCTGATCGCCGTCCAGCCGGAAGAGCGCATCGACGATTGCGCCGCGTGTTTCCTCCCGGCATTCGTCCCATGCCTGCTTCAACAGTCCGCACGCTCGCTGCAGCAAGTTGACCTCCGAGTCCATGAACTCCTTCGGGAGGTCGGCATACGTGATGAGGGACGAGGAGCGGCTCAACACGCCGACGACTTCTTTCCCGAGTTTCAAGGAGTTGGATTCGATCAGTTCAACGATGCGGACAAAGACATTGGTGCGGGTGTCCAGCCACGGTGCGAGCTGCGAATCGAGATCTTCATCTGTGCCGAGCGTCATGATCAATGCG
>JALONE010000360.1 GCA_025455125.1 Bacteroidota bacterium | reverse complement strand
GGCCAAGGGCATGTCAATCTTGTGCTTCATAGCCAGTTGGTGGACCGATTTGGCGGTGGGGACACCCTCCGCTACCATGATCATGTCGTTGAGCACATCCCGGACCTTGCGCCCCTTGCCGATCTCCTCACCAACAAACCGATTGCGGCTGTGCCGGCTCATGCATGTGACGATCAGATCGCCCATCCCGGATAATCCCGCAAAGGTGATGGGATGCGCCCCCATCTTGGCGCCCAACCGCGTGATCTCGTAGATCCCTCGGGTCATCATGGCCGCCTTCGTGTTGTCGCCAAATCCGGCTCCGTCGCTCATTCCCGCGGCGATCGCAATGACGTTCTTGATCGCTCCTCCTAACTCCACGCCGCGAATATCCTCATTCACATACACGCGGAAATAGTCCGTCATGAACGCTTCTTGGACGAACTTCGCAGTTCGGTGTTGGAACGATGCCGCAACGACCATCGTCGGGATCTTCTTGCTGACCTCCTCCGCATGGCTCGGCCCCGAAAGGATCGCGAGGTTCTCTTTCCGCTCATGCATCAACACATCGATAAGCACTTCGGACATCGTCATCAACGAACCGTTCTCGATCCCCTTCGCAACATTGCAGATGACGGTCTGGGTGAGGTCGAGGTGGGCGATGCGCTGGAGAATGGAGCGGAGGTGCTGGGATGGGACGGCCGCGACGATCATGTCGCGTTGTTCGCAGGAGGACTCGATGTCCTCGACGATCTCGATGTCAGGGGGAAGCGGAATGCCGGCCAGGAATTCGGAATTCTCACGCGCCGAGCGCATGACCGCCGCCTGATCCTTGCTGTAGGACCAGAGCCGCACCGTATGACCATTGTCGTGCAGAACCAGGGCGAGCGTTGTGCCCCAGCTTCCCGCACCCAGGACGGTTACATTCATGATGAGGGGTCAGACTGTCCGCGCCGGCGATCAGGCGACGTCCGTCTGCTTCTTGCTGCCAAAGCTGGTGATCTTGCGCTCGGTTCCCTCGAGAAGCCGTTTGATATTGGCCCGATGGGAATACACGAGGAACAATGCGACGCCCGTGCTGAAGAAGATCAGTGTCTTGTAGCTGTGCACTTCATCAGAAAGGATGTTATGCCGGATGACGATAGAGAGCGGGAACGCGATCGCCGCCATGATCGATCCAAGAGAGACATAACGGAACGAGTAAAAAACGACTGCAAAGACAAGAATTGACACGATGAACTCCGTCGGCGCGATGCCGAGCAGCATCCCGGCTCCCGTCGCGATACCTTTCCCGCCGCGGAATCCTGCGAAAACCGTCCACACATGTCCGATGATTGCGGCGCCACCGCAGATCATCTGAATGATCGTGAAATCGTCGAATGGCGTCCGGTTGTAGAACGGCAGGGTCGGATCCCAGAAGAGCCGGGCAATGACGGTCGTTGCGATGACCCCTTTGAGCATGTCCATGATGATGACAAAGACGCCGGATTTCCAGCCAAGCACCCGGAAGACATTCGTTCCGCCGGCATAGCCGCTCCCCTTTTCGCGAATGTCGAATCCATGCCGCCACTTGGAGAGCATGATACTCGTCGGAATCGATCCCACGATGTAACTCAGCAGCACAACGATCACCATGTTCACCATGGGACGCATCCTTCGTGTGGTGGTTAAAGCGACTACAGTATAGTAATGTACTACCCCCCGCAACGAGAATCAACCGGCTAAAACAGGCCCTTTTCCTGCCATCGCTGCAGGATCAGGGAGGCAAATTCGAGATCCTCCTGCGTCGTGATCTTGATGTTGTCGTAGCTCCCTTCAACGATCTTCGCCTTGATCCCAAGCCGTTCAACGAGCGCCGCTTCATCCGTCGAATAGAACCTGTCCTTTTTCGCTTTTTGAAACGCGCGAAGCAGGACCTCCGCCCGAAATGCCTGCGGCGTCTGGATGATCCACAGTGCATGGCGGTCAAGCGTTTGGTCGAAGAAGCCGCCGCCAGCCGACCGCCGTATCGTGTCTTTCGGCTGCACCGCCAGGACGGCTGCGTGATGCTCCTTCGTGAGCCGCACGAGATGCGCGATGCGTTTCGTTTCTACGAACGGACGCACGCCGTCGTGTACTAAAAGAATATCGGCATCCTTGAGCGGGATCTTCTTCAACACGTTCGCGACGGAATCCTGCCGTTTGGAACCTCCCATCATCACACGGGCCACTTTGTGGAGACGAAATCGCGATACGAGTGCTTCGACCTCTGCGATCGCCGACTCCGGAACGGCCAGATTCACCTCATCCACATCGGAACAGTGTTCGAACTGCTGCAGTGTGTGAACGAGGATGGGCTTCCCCTTCAACAGCAGGAATTGCTTCCTGACAGCGCCCCCCATACGTGACCCGGACCCGGCGGCGGGAACGATTGCGACAACACGTGGACGGGAACGAGGCATGAGATGGATTGAAGAATGTTGTGAGTCTGTTAGCCCAAGAGTATATGAGCCTATGAGTCCATGAGTATTTGAGCCTTTGAGCACATGAGTCTATGAGCCTTTGAGTCCAAAGCCTATGAGGAAAAGCATCGATGTTCCGCTCAACGGCTCATTGACTCAACGGCTTATCGGCTCAACGACTCCTACAGGATCATCATCGCATCGCCATAGCTATAGAATCGATACCCTTCCTTGATCGCCTTCTTGTAGCACTTCATCATGAAGTCATGCCCCGCGAAG
>JALONE010000016.1 GCA_025455125.1 Bacteroidota bacterium | reverse complement strand
CCAACAATTACCTTGGGCTTACTGCTCATCCGAAAGTGAAAGAAGCGGCCATCAATGCCGTGAAGAAGTATGGGACGGGGTGTTCCGGTTCCCGCTATCTCACGGGCACGCTTGATCTGCACGTCGAAATGGAAGAGCGGCTTGCGAAGTTCATGGGGAAGGAAGATTGCCTGCTCTTCAGCACTGGCTTCCAGACCGCACAGGGCGTCGTGCCGGTGCTTGTCCAGAAGGGGGAGTATGTTCTCTCGGACAAGGACAACCATGCTTCGATCGTCACGGGCAATCTCGTAGCGGCGGGTATGGCATCGTACACGGGAGATGGCAGTCAGTCGATCGTGCGGTACAAGCACAACGACATGAAGCATCTGGAACAGATGATTTCTGGATTGCCGAAGGATGCTCCGAAGTTGATCGTGACGGACGGCGTCTTCAGTACATCCGGAGAGATTGTAAACCTTCCAGACATGGTGAACATCGCCCGTGCGTACAACGCCCGCATTATGGTCGACGATGCGCACGCTGTCGGCGTGATCGGGGTCGGCGGCCGAGGGACGGCGAGCCATTTCAATCTCGTCAAGGAAACTGACTTGACGATGGGAACGTTCAGCAAGACGTTTGCATCACTCGGTGGATTCGTGGTCGGCGACCGTTCGGTGATCAATTTTCTGAAGCATCATGCCGCAGCGCTCATCTTCAGCGCAAGTCCAACGCCCGCGTCCGTCGCATCTGCGCTTGCCGCCCTGGATGTCCTCGAAAAGGAACCCGAGCGAGTCGACCGGTTGATGCAGAATGCCCGCTACATGCGGACCCACTTGAGCCAAATGGGGTACCGCGTCGGGGAGCATGATTCGGCGGTTGTGCCAGTGATCATCGGCGATACGGAGAAAGTGCTGGCGATGTGGCGCGCGCTCTTCGATGCCGGCGTTTTCGTGAATGCCTTCATTCGCCCTGGAGTGCCTCCGGGCATGGAACTGCTGCGAACGAGCTTCATGGCGACGCACGAAAAGCAGCATCTCGACAGAATTCTCGAAACATTCCGCGCCGTCGGCAAGCAGTTCGGCGTTGCCAATTGACATGAAGGGTGTGTGTGAGTACGGGAAGGACTCCCAAAGCCGCGGTGAACGGTCACTGCGGCTTTTTGTTTTATCGGACACGAGCATGAGGTCATTCACGTGAATTCGGTTCTAGTGCGTCCTGTTTCGTCTGCACGGGACATGAAGACGTTCATCAAACTGCCATGGAAGATCATGGCGAACGATCCGGCGTGGGTGCCTCCGCTGTTGATGGATCGCCGGAAACTTCTCGACCGCAAAAGGAATCCGTTCTACCAGCACGCGGATGTGGAGTTCTTTCTTGCAGAACGCGGGGGCGAAACGGTGGGACGCATCGCGGCCATCATGAACTACAATCATAACAAGGAGCATGAAGAGAATATCGGCTTCTTCGGCTTCTTCGATTGCATCAATGACCAGGAGGTTGCGAACGCGCTCTTTGATGCCGCGCGCAACTACGTCGCCCGGTTCAATGCGACTGCGCTGCGTGGTCCGGCGAATCCTTCGGTGAACGATGAGTACGGCATGCTCGTCGAGGGATTCGATACGAGTCCCACGGTGCTGATGACGCATAATCCTCCCTACTATCAGGCGTTGACGGAGGCGTACGGATTCCGAAAGGCGAAGGACCTCTACGCCTATTGGATGTCACAGGCCGAAGTGTACACCGAACGGTTGGAACGAGCGGTGAATCTGGTGAAGCAACGCGCGCGGATGACCTTCCGAACGTTGGACATGAAGCACTACTACGAAGAGGTCGACCGGATCAAGGTGGTGTATAACAAAGCATGGCAGAAGAATTGGGGCGCTGTCCCGATGACCGATGCAGAGTTTGACGCGTTGGCGAAAGACCTCAAGGCCATCGTCAAGCCGGAGTTGATCATTATGGCGGAAACGCATGGCAAGGTTGTCGGGTTTGCGCTGGCACTGCCGGATATCAATGTTCCGCTGAAGTACAACCGGAGCGGGCGCTTGTTGCCAGGGTTGTACCACATGATGACGAAGAGCAAGGAGATCAGTTGCGTACGCGTCATCGTACTGGGAGTGGTGCCGGAATATCTGAACAGCGGAGCGGCGGGTGTTCTTTTCTATGAAGTGGCACGGAATGCGAAAGCGTTGGGATACGCGTATGGAGAGGCGAGTTGGATCCTCGAGGACAACGTCATGATGAACCGTGCCGCAGAATTACTGAAGGGGAAGATCTACAAGCGGTACCGTATCTACGAACTCCCGATCACCCGTCCATTTGCGGACACATCCCGATAGGTGGCGTATGCCGATCAAATCGACCGAATTCATCTGGATGAACGGTGCGTTGGTGAAATGGAACGATGCCAACGTGCATATTCTCACGCACGCGTTGCATTATGGATCCAGCTGGTTCGAGGGTATCCGGTGTTATCCCACAAAACGCGGGCCGGCGGTGTTCCGCCTAGACGACCATCTCCGTCGGATCGTCGATTCGGCAAAGATCTACCGCGCGCAGGTTCCCTACTCGGTGGATCAACTCACATCGGCCGTTTTGGAGACCATCCGGGCAAACAAGCTTGCCTCCTGCTATATCCGCCCGCTTGTTTATCGTGGATATGCGGAAATGGGGCTCAATCCGCTCGGCTGCCCTGTGGATGTGATGGTCGCGGTCTGGGAATGGGGTGCCTACCTGGGCGCTGAATCGATCGAACAAGGTATCGACGCGTGCGTTTCCTCATGGCGCCGGCCGGCGATGGATACGATCCCGACGTTGGCAAAGTCCGGTGGTAACTACCTCAATGCACAGCTCATCAAGATGGAAGCCCTCCAGAATGGCTATGCAGAGGGGATCTCGCTCGATGTGAACGGCTCGGTGAGCGAAGGAAGCGGTGAGAATATCTTCGTGATTCGGGATGGGATGATCTATACGCCTCCGATGTCCACGGGGCTTCTCCCCGGTATCACTCGTGCATCGGTCATGACGCTCGCCGGGGAGCTGGGAATTCCCGTGAAAGAAATGGAGATTCCGCGTGAGATGTTGTACATTGCAGATGAGATCTTTCTGACAGGGACCGCTGCGGAGTTGACCCCGGTTCGTTCCGTCGACCGGATCGCGGTGGGATACGGAATCGCAGGACCGCTGACGCGCAAACTCCAGCAGGCGTTCTTCGCGATCATCAATGATGGAACAGATTCCCACGGTTGGCTGACGCTGCTCTGATTCTCCTCCAACACAGACGAACATGACAAACGGCAAGACGACAAGCGGGGCAGTTTGGAAGAACATCTTCTCCCAACGCGTTGCGCGTGAAGGGTCGGTGGAGGAGATCCTGACGAAGGTTCCGGCTTTCGCGGATCTCTCCGCGCGGGAATTGAAGGAGGTTGCGGCGATAATTCACCGCCGGGAGTACCGCAGCGGGGAACCGGTGTTCTATCAGGGAGACCCAGGCCTCGGCATGTACATCATCCAGGACGGCGAGGTCTCCATCCAGATCGCCACCAAAGAGGGTGAGCGGCGGGAATTGATCGTGTTGACGGACGGGGACTTCTTCGGGGAACTGGCGTTGTTGGACGAATCGCCCCGTTCTGCGGATGCATTCTGCAAGACGGATTGTCTGCTGTTGGGATTTTTCCGACCGGACCTGTTCGAGCTCATCGAACGGAAGCAGGAATTGGGCATCAAGATCCTGCTGAAGCTCGCCGAGATTGTTGCGGAACGCCTGCGCAAGACAGACAAGGAGTTGTCGAAGATCAAGAGTCAGTTTGAACGTCTGCAGCAACAAACGGAAAGGGACTCCCATGCCAAAACAGAAGAAGGTGCCCTCCCGAAGTAAGCCGCGCGCACGGACGGCAGCAAAGACCCATGTTCCGATCCAGCTGAAGCGCATTCTCGTTCCCATTGATTTTTCCGAGCATTCGAAGAATGCGCTGAAATACGCCATCCCCTTTGCGGAGCAATTCCGCGCTTCCATTGATCTGTTGTATGTTGTCGAACCCACCATTTACCCGTCAGATTTCAGTTTCGGTCAGATCGGATTTCCGAATGTCGAGGAAGAACTGCGCGCACGCGGCGCCCAAGAACTCGATGCGTTGATCAAGAATGCGATCGGGACGCGAGTCAGCGCGAAGCGGGTCGTGCGGACCGGAAAACCGTTCTACGAAATCAACGAGTATGCCGCCGAGGAACGGATCAATCTGATCATCATCGCGACGCATGGCCATTCCGGTGTTGAACATATCTTGTTCGGAAGCACGGCGGAAAAGGTCGTTCGCAAAGCGCCTTGCCCGGTTCTTGTCGTACGGAAGGGTGAACGCGAATTCGTTCGCTCGTAGTCTGCAGGACCATCACTCATCATCACGGGGGTTCCCTATGCGCAAAACTGTTCGCATCATTGCCGTACTGTGGATTCTCGTTCAGACACTCCACGCGCAAAACCATGTCGTGATCGCCCCGCCTGAACCCATGCAGGGTGTGGCCATCACGATTTCATACGATGCAGGAGCGCCCGGTGCCGTGTTGAATCGGGCATCGCAGATCGCAGCGGAATATCTGCAATTTTCGGACGATGGCACACCAACGATCAGCGAATCGGTGATGAAGAAAATGGGATTGCGATGGATCAGCACGGTGAACCTCGATCCGAAAGCCATCTTGATTCAAGTTCGCTTCACCGATGGGGAGAAAAATGATGACAATGGGGAAAACGTCTGGACGGTCGCTCTTCGTGATGCGGCTGGTTCTCCATTGCCAAGCGCCGGGCGCCTCAAGGCCCAATTCCTGTTATTCAACGGGGTCCCGGGATTCAAGGTCAAACGGGATCCAGATGCGGGGATGAAGCTCCTGGCAGAAACGGTTGAGCGATTTCCCGATGACTGGCGCACGCAGGCGATGTATTGGAATGCGCTCCTGCGATCAAAGGCACCGAATGCTGCACAGATGATCTCAACCTCACTGGAGCGACTGCGAAGGGTCCATGCAGAAGACGAGGAAGCGACAGCGACTTTGCTCTCCATCTACGACCGGATCGGTGCGAAGACAACTGGGGACTCGTTGCGGGCGCTCGAACTCGCAAAGCATCCGGAAGGTGTTCTGGCGCAACTCACGAAACAGAACAACGCCATGATGGAGCGCGACGCGGCGAAGCGCTTGCCAGTGCTGGAGGAATTGCTGAAGGCACCGTCATACCCCGAAGCCCAACGGAAGTTGCTCGAAAATCAGTTCATTGCGACGGCGATCCGAGCGGGAGCATACGAGCGGGCATTCACGGCGATCGAGACGGCAACGCGATTGGATATGTCCGTTCCAATGTCAATGAATGATGCGGCTTGGAGTATGGCCGAGACGAACACATCGTTGGATACGACTTCTATGCTTGCCCAGCGGGCGATCGCCATTCTGCGGAAGAACGGCAAGCTTGAAAAACCAGGATATATGAGCACGCGCGATTGGGATAGATCGCGAGCGTCGAGCCTGGGTATGGTGCTTGATACGTATGGGTTCATTCTCACGAAGCAGGGAAATCATGCGAAAGCGGTCGCGGCATTCGAAGAGGCCGTTGAACTATTGGGAGGAAAGGAGGCGGAGATCAATGAGCGCTATATTTCTGCCCTCAATGAGACGGAGCGCTACGACACGGCTCTGAAGCGGTCCGCGGATTTCATTCGGAAGGGGTCTTCGAATGACGGGATGATCGCCCAATACCGGAAGGCGTATGTCGCGAAGCACGGCACTGCGAACGGATTCGACGATCAACTCGCAACACTCACTGGCGCCGCGCAAGATGCGCATCGAGCGGAGGTCGTCAAGTCGATGATCGACAAGCCGGCGATCCCGTTTGCACTGAAAGACCTCAAGGGAACGACGGTAAGTCTTGAATCGGTCAAAGGGAAAGTGGTCGTCGTTGATTTCTGGGCAACGTGGTGCGGGCCCTGCAAGGCCTCGTTCCCGTTTCTCCAGAAGGTCTATGAGAAGTATCGTCAGGATCCTTCGGTCGTGATCTTGGCCGTGAACACGTGGGAGAACAAGAAGGGACAGGAACGAGAGGATCTCGTGCGTAAGTTCATGGCAGACAACAAATACACGTTCCCCGTCCTGTTCGACGAGGGCTTCGTTGAGAAATTCGGGGTTGAAGGGATTCCGACGAAATTCGTCCTTGATGGAACTGGACGGATCCGGTTCAAATCAGTCGGATTCAACGGTGGGGAGAAGATGATCGCAGAATTGACCGCGCAGATCGAACTGCTGCGGAAAGGGGGAAGCAGAAAGAAGTAGACGACGGAGTTACTTTTCGCGGGCGATGACGTAATCCACGAACGCGACAAGTGATCGCTTTGCCTCCGTATCCCGGAATCCAGCGAGTTCCTCTTTCGCGCGCGTGCCATATTCCGCGGCGCGGCGCTTCGCGTAATCAAGTCCCCCCGCCCGAGTCACAAAATCGACGATCCAGCGAACGTCGTCATTCGATGCGCCTTTCTTCACCAGCTTCAATGCATGACGGGCATCGTGGCGGTCGCCCATGCGAAGCGCATAGATCAGCGGAAGCGTCAGCTTCTTTTCCTTGATGTCGATGCCGGTCGGTTTGCCGATGATCTTCTGCGTCCCGAGGTAGTCGAGGAGATCGTCCTGGATCTGGAATGCCATTCCCACATGTTCCCCATACCGTTCGAGATGGCGGTGAACAGCCGGATCATCGGTGACGCTGGCGGCTCCGACGAGCGTGCAAGCGGAGAAGAGCGATGCGGTCTTATCTCCAATGATCTGGAGATAGGTCTCTTCCGTCAGATTGAGATGACGGCTCTTCTGGATCTGCAGCAGTTCTCCTTCGCTCATCCGGCGAACGGCGGTCGAGGTCGCGTGGAGGAAGAGATAGTCCGAATGATCCAGGGAGAGGAGGAGCCCGCGAGAGAGAAGATAGTCCCCCATGAGCACGGCGACCTTGTTCTTCCACACAGCGTTGATGGAGGCAAGGCCCCGACGCGTGTTTGCGTCATCGACGACGTCATCGTGTACCAATGTCGCCGTGTGCAGGATCTCGATCAACGTGGCTCCGCGATACGTCGCGGTGGTGACGGCGCCGCACAGTTTTGCGCTCAGGAGCACAAGCATCGGACGGACACGCTTCCCCTTTTGGCGAATGATATAGCGGGCGACGAGGTCAACCAGTGGAACACGAGAGGTCATTGCCTCGCGAAAATGGGATTCGAATCCTTTGAGCTCGCGCGTGACGGGCCGTCTGAGGCGGTCGAGATTGGGGATGCGATCCATTATGTACTCTCCGGAGTTTGGCCGGCATCCGACGCGGTGCGTCGCATGGAGTATTTCGATATGAAGATGCTCACCTCATACAGGACGAAGAGCGGGAACGCCAACAGGACCTGGGTCACGATGTCGGGGGAGGGGGTCACGACGGCTGATATGATCAGAATGACCACGATGGCGTGGCGGCGATAGCGTCGGAGGAACGCCGGCGTCAGGATCCCCATCTTGGTGAGAAAGTACGAGACCATCGGGAGTTCGAAGACGAGTCCAGCACCAATGATGAGCGCGAGGATGAAGCTGACATACTGATCGACCGCGATATTCAGCTCGATGGTCGGATCGCCGAAGGTCGAGAAGAACGAGAGCGCAGCGGGGACGAGCACAAAATAAGCGAAGCTGACACCGGAGAAGAAACAGAGCGACGTCAAGGCAACGATGCGCGACACGTAGCGGCGTTCGCGCGGCAGAAGCCCGGGCGCGATGAAACGCCAGAGCGACCATAGGATCCAAGGCATGCTGATGATGAGTCCCGCAACGATCACGGTCTCCATGTAGAGCATGACCTTCCCGTAGGGAGAAAGGACCTGGAGCTTCAGGCCGACGGCGCGAATCGGCTTCAGCAGAACCTCGGAGACAAGGAACTCAGCATAGACGATGCAGCCCGCCATCGCCACGATGAACCCGATCATTGCCTTGATGATCTGCCATCGGAGTTCTTCCAGATGGTCAAAGAAGGTCATCTCGGCCGAGTCGGCATCGGCGGTCGCGCGTCGCAAGAAACGGTGGAGCATAGGGGACTCGAATCGCTATCCGAGCGCAGGATAGAGAGGGAATGCGGAGCACAATTGCTGTACTTCGCTGTTGATCTGGTTGAGAACCGCAAGATTTGTCCGATTCGAGATCACACGGTCGATGAATTCGGCGACCAGGTCCATCTGCATCTCGGACATGCCGCGTGTCGTGATGGCCGGAGTTCCGATGCGGATGCCGCTGGTGATCAGCGGGGATTTATCATCGAAGGGGACCGCATTTTTATTGACGGTGATCCCGGCCAGGTCCAATGCCTCCTGGGCTTCCTTGCCTGTTACGTTCTTGTTACGGAGATCCACGAGCATGAGGTGATTGTCGGTCCCCCCCGAGATGATCGTGTACCCGCGCTTGACCAGGGCCGAGGAGAGCGCTTGCGCGTTCTTGATGATCTGTTCAGCGTAGGAACGGAATTCCGGCTTCAGATTCTCGCCGAAGGCGACCGCTTTGGCTGCGATCACATGCATCAGCGGCCCACCCTGAATGCCGGGGATGACCATGGAGTCGAGCAGCTCGGACATCATTTTCACGCGGCCTGATTTCGGAGCCACCAGACCGAACGGATTTGTCCAGTCTTTCCCAAGGAGGATCAGCCCGCCGCGCGGACCGCGCAAGGTCTTGTGCGTGGTCGAAGCGACGACATGACAATGGGGAAGGGGATCGTTGTGGAGCCGGGCAGCGATAAGTCCTGCCGGATGAGCGATGTCGGCGAAGAGGAATGCACCGATGCTGTCTGCGATCGTCCGGAATGCGGCGTAGTCGATGTTGCGGGAATACGCGCTCGCGCCGACGGTGATCATCTTCGGCTTTTCACGCCTCGCGATGGTCTCCACCTCATTGTAGTCGATCCGCCCGGTCTCGGGTGAAACGCCGTAGGCGAAGAAGCGGTACAACTGCCCCGAAAAGTTCACCGGCGATCCGTGGGTCAGATGGCCTCCATGCGAGAGGTTCATACCGAGAACGGTGTCGCCCGGTTTGAGGAATGTGAAATAAACGGCCATGTTTGCCTGCGAACCGGAATGCGGCTGGACGTTCGCATACTCGGCGCCGAAGAGTTGCTTCGCCCGATCGCGCGCAAGGTTTTCCGCTTCATCAACGAATTCGCATCCGCCATAATAGCGCTTTCCCGGATATCCTTCGGCGTACTTGTTCGTAAGGACGCTTCCGAGCGCTTCGAGCAC
>JALONE010000359.1 GCA_025455125.1 Bacteroidota bacterium | reverse complement strand
ATCGTCGCGCGCAGATTCTCAGGCGAAGTCCGCGGATCGAACCCCACCTGGACATCCCGAATGATGCCATGTCTGTCGACGATCATCGTTGTCGGGATCGCCCTCACGTAAAACATGTCGTTTACCCGGGACGTGTCGTGGAGGACAGAGAATGTATACTGCTCTTTCTCGATCATTTCCAGGACAGGCCTTTGCTCCCGATCAACGCTCACGGCTCGAACGGCCACGGGACGATCTCTGAATTCCTCCGTCACCGTTTGCAGGTGCGGCAGCGCCTTCACGCATGGACCGCACCAGGTTGCCCAGAAATCGTATATCACGACCTTACCGCGGTCATCCTTTGAATGGTACAGCCCGCCGCCGATCATCGGGATCGTGAAGGATCGCAGAGGCGTTCCGACGAGTTCACTCCCCAGATGCTGCCACAGTGCTCCCAATCGGCCTCCATATCTGATCATGCGGGGAACGAATTGTGCGATGTTCGCAACGGCAACGGCGCACGTGAGGGCACCGAGGATGAGAAGCATTCGGGTCTGCCGGTTCCTCGGATATTCACGAAGAACATATGTTGCGATCGCGTAGGCTCCTGCACTGACGGCGCCCGCAAGGGCAAGTGTTCCCCATAGCTGGGTGAAAGCATAGTTCTCCAGAAGGAAGCGATCCAGTCGCAGCCATTGATACAACGTGAAGAATGCGGCGGTACTCGAAACGATCAGGAGCGTGACCCCGATACGCGGCCAGACCCTTCTTCCGATGAGTATGAGAGCATTGATGATCCCGATCAACGAGCAGACCGACAGCAATGTGAGGGCAATGCCAAAAGGAAGCACGTTGGTCCGACTGTGCAGACGAACCGCTGCACCAAAGCTCGCGGCGTAGATCAACAGGCCCAACAGCAAGGCGAAACCGGCGATGTTGACCGATTTCAATCGCGATTCCGATGCACGTGAGGAAGTCAAGAGTTGAGTCTCCGAGCAAGTTCCGCTAATGGATCTTGTGCCGCTCGGTAGCCCAATGAGATCAGCTCGTCCGCCCGATCGAATTCCATCAAATGAAAACCGCTCAACGGAGGACGGATGAGAACCTCGGGCTTTTCCAGCACGAGCCGGCTTTCGGTGATGCGGACTTCCATGATGTGGAGGGAAGCGGTCAAGACCTCAAACATGCTCGGCGGACGCTCGCGTTCGAGCATGGCACGGAACCGCTTTGCGGCGATATTGGGTGAGGAACGCAATCGCGACTTGACGCGTGATGCCGCTTGCTTGAATGCATTTCGCTCTGCGTGGGAGGGCGTTTCGAAGTCGTCACGACGGGACGATGCGCGCTTCGCCGCTGAGCGTCCGGAAACGATATCATGGTTGAGATCCACAGCGATCACGATGTCGGCTCCGAGAGCTCGTGCAACGCTGACCGGAACGGGATTGACCAGACCGCCGTCGAGCAGGATGCGGCCATCATGGTTGACTGGGGTGAGAATTCCCGGCACGGAGATGCTCGCACGCACTGCGCTGAGGAGATCTCCGTCAGCGAGAATGACCTCGTGTCCCGTTCCCAGATCGGTCGCCACAGCGCGAAATGGGATGGGGAGCTCGTCAAATGTGCGGGCGGGGAGATGGGATTTGATGAACCCTTCGATCTTCCTGCCGTTGATCAGGCCGGAGCGGGGGAAGACCGGATCGAACATGGAACCGATCGTTTTCCAGTCAAACCGGCGGAACTCCGCCTCGAGTTCCCGGATCCGTCCCCCCGCATAGACTGCGCCGACCAAGGCGCCAATGCTTGTGCCTGCAATGACGTTTGCTTCAATCCCAGCCTCCTCCAACGCGCGCAATACGCCGATGTGCGCGAGGCCGCGCGCCGAGCCACTTCCCAGCGCGAGGCCGATGATCGGACGGCGTGCGGGAGATTTGGAGGATGGGAGATGGAAGAGCTTCACCGGCGTTCGTCAGGTGTTGGAACAAGATAACACCGGAATATGAGAAATGGGAATGAGTTCTACGCCCGCAACGCCTCCTCGACGAATCGATGCAATTTCTGTTCGTCGAGTTTGCCGTCCGTTCGAACGCCGCTGCACAGATCAAGCCCGAATGGCTGGACCGTGTCGATCGCGTGGCGAACATTCTCGGGTGTGAGACCTCCCGCGAGGAAGAGCGGACAGCGCGCGTTGTTGCGAATCCTACGACTGAGGGTCCAGTTATGCACTTGGCCGGTGCCGCCAAGAACCTTGACCGCGAGGGTCGGGTTTCCGCTGTCGAGCAGGAGGGCATCCACTTCGGAAGAGATCTCGATCGCTTCCTCCACCGAGCGTTCGTCGAGAACATGGATGACCTGAACGAACTTCACAGAGGGGAGCGCCGCTTTCAGTTGTCGGTGTGTACCATGTGTGAGTGCATCCACGATTTGTATGGTATTCGTGTGCGTGCGTTTGTGATGGGCAATGATCGCATCGACGGTGGTTTCGCTTGTGAGGAGAAACGTGGCGATCGGAGGGGGAATCGATGCGGCGATCTCTTTGATCCGTTCATCCGAGATCGGTCCGGGTCCGCTCGGCATGCGGGCAACGAGGCCGAGGGCGGAGGCACCGCTGGAGATAGCGAGCTTCGCTTCATTGGTATCCTGGATGCAGCAAATCTTGATGTGTGGAGACATGGCGGAATTATCAAGGCTAGGAAGTGGAACGGTAAGAAAAACACTTCAATCGCGAACGCCCCAGAGC
>JALONE010000358.1 GCA_025455125.1 Bacteroidota bacterium | reverse complement strand
GGTCGGGCATGACCTCGTCCCACGTGAGGACCGACGTCTGGCCGATCGGTGCCGAGTCGATGCCGCCTTGGAGACGCGTACGGACCTCCTCCAGCTCGTTCAGGTCGTCGATGGAGATCGCCACCACGCTCACGCGTCCTTCCATCGCCAGCAATTCCTGGGCGGCGCCGACGGTCATGAGGATGGTGCCCGCATCGAAGCTCTGGACCCCCATGCGAATACTGCCGACGACGCGGAACTTCAGATTGCCCAGGACGCCGTCGTAGCCCTGCGCCAGCACGACGATCGTATCGCCGACGCGGGCGCCGAGATTCGTCAGCAATGTCGTCCCGACGACGACCTCATCCTGTGCGCCCGTGGAAAGATACCGGCCTTCGATCACCCGGCGATGGAAGCGCGAGACCCGCTGTTCGGCCTCGGGATCAAGGCCCATCAGCAAGACGCCGGACGAGCGATCTCGAAAGCTGACAAGACCATCGCCCTGAATGCGGGGCGCGAATCCCGAGACCCCGTCCGTCTGTTGCAGGATCGATCGGAGAGTCGCCGGATATGCGAGGCTCTTCGTCAGAGAAGGATTGTCCTGGTAGCCCGTGCGCTGCACCTGGAGGTACCCGGCAACCATCTCCACAGTATTCCGGACGTTGACCTCCCACGTACCTGTCGCCAGGCCGCGCTGGAGCAGTGACAGGAACGACGCGAAGATCACGGCCAGGATCGTCAGGATCGACCGCCGTCGATTTCGCCAGATGTTACGCCAAGCCAGCTTCAGCAGGAGTTTCACCGCGTCGTTCCTTTCTCAAGCTCGCGGAATGAGAAGATCCGGTCGCTGATCGCGACATCGAACTCGACGCTGATGTATTCAAAGGTCGTGCGGTGTCCCGGTTTCAATTCGTTGACGATGCTCTGCCGGGCGGGGATGAGCCGCCCCCCCAATCGTCGGAAGTTGTCGAAGGTCATGGTGCGGGTCCGGACGCCGCGTTCATCAAAGTATTCCGCCCGTGCTGGCAGGTAGTCGGCCACGCGGACCCAGTAGAGGATGCGTCCCCAGACGACGGGCGCGTCAGGCTTCGGGATCAGTTCGAGCTGCCAGGTCGAAGCGCCGGCCACGGAATCGCGCGTCACGATCCGCATCGTGTAGTCGTCGATCAGGCTCGATTCGCGGACGAGGTCATCATTCGTGAAGTCGGACCCGTTCCAGGATTGGAGCATCATCGACGGAGGGACCTTGATGGTCGTCTCAGTATTCCGGAGATACATCCAGAGTTCGTTGCGGATCTTGAGCGTCTTGTTGCCGGCTTCTCGGCGGGGCGCGGTGACGACGATAAGCGCCTTCTCGTCGCCGACCCACCAACTGTCCATCTGCATGGTGCGAGCGTAGTCCGGGGTTTTGATCGTCATGGAGAACGTGCCGCGGGAAGACTTGCCCTTGAGCAGGTCTTCCGACCGACGGACGATCTGCTCCGCCGTCTGTGCCGTCAGCGATGCAGAGGCCACAAGCCACCACAGTGTCGATCGTAGCAGAAGGCGAGTCGACATATCAGCCTCTCTTGCGGGTCTTCATGGATCGTGATGTGAATCGATCAATGAGCAGGGGGAATTCCCGCTCAAAGAACGTATAGAACTCAACCAGTTCGCGCAATCGTTGACCGGCCGGGGACGCATGGTCTTTGACCAGGGTGAGTCCGTCCTCGAACGTCCGGCGGAACTCGGAAACGAGCGCCAGACGTCGGCGAACGAGGTCCGCCGTCGCTCCGGACTTGATGCGAAAGAAGTTTCGACGCTCGCCCGTGACGCCCACCTTTTCGACTAATCCGGACTGAATCAGAGTCCGGGTCATCGTACTGACCGAGGCCCGGCTCGCTTTGATCCTTTCAGAGATCTCTTCGGCCGCCAAATATGGCTCGGGGGAGACAAGCAGGAGTCCAAAGATCTTTCCGGCAATGCGGGGGATCCCGGCGCGTTCCATGATCACGCCCAGATCCTCAGAGAAGCGTAGCACCTCGTTCATGCGCATACGTCGTCAGGTGGTCGTTTCCCTGAAACCTACGGAATACAATTTCTAGAAGTTTCAGTCAAGACTGAAATGATTGTCGATCGGCCGGATTCGCAGGAACGAGAATGCGTGGATAGGAATGTGGGCGGGGCTGGATTCGTTGCGTGAACCTCGTACCTTGTGGTGGACATCTTCGGGAGGTGACCATGCGATGCGGGCATTGCGGCGATGAATATCCTTCAGAGTACTACTTCGTGAGCGAGGAGATCTGCCGGACGTGCTTCAGCAAACTCGACACGAAGGAGCGGCAAAAGGTGTTCGAACCCAAGGGCATCGAGCGGATGACGACGACAGCTTTCACCATCGACGGCTATCGTATCGTGCGGTCGATGGGAATCATCCGCGGCATCACCGTGCGGTCGCGGTCGATCTTCGGGACGATCGGGGCTGGGCTGCAGACGATCGTCGGCGGCGATATTACTCTCTTCACGGAATTATGTGAGGAGACGCGCCTGCAGGCTTTCCGGCAGATGGCGCAGCACGCGGAGCGGATGGGAGCGAACGCCGTGATCGGCGTGCGATACGATGCGAATGAAGTGATGGATGGAGTAACGGAAGTTCGGCGCAGCGACCGCAGCGTTCATTGGACAACTTGTGTGCAGCGTTCGCAACGTCAAAGCACTGGAAAGACCGGCCCTTTGCAGACATTGTTGTGGCGGGATTCCCTTCTGAAGGCTTTTTCGGGGGCTTGGTGGGAGGGAAGCAAGGCGATCGAAGTGGGTGAAAACACAAAACCCTCGCCGAAGCGAGGGTTTTGCGTTGGACAGCAACGATCGTCAGACCTTTTCGACTGACTCGGCTGCGGGCCCCTTGGGACCATCGGTCACTGTGAACTGGACATTGTCCCCGTCGTTGAGCGACTTATAGCCGTCACCGACGATGTTCCGGTAGTGAACGAATACGTCCGCGCCATTGGACCTGGAGATGAATCCGAAGCCCTTTGAGGCGTTGAACCATTTAACGGTTCCTTGTTCCATACTGCTACTCCTTGAAGATGGAAATGGTATGTCCGAACCCGAGGCGATTTTCGCCAAACTGATCTTCGTCAAGCCTTTCGGCTGATCCTGCGTTTGAGGAAGCCCGGGAAGGAACCAAAGGAACCGATCGAGGGACTCAACAGCGGAGGAACTGCGAGAACAGCGGTGTATCGTGACAGGTATAAGATACGACCTCTACACGTAGCATGCAAGAGAATTCGGTACTTCATTGCTCCGGCCGCACCTAGCGACCAGAAGGGCGATTCCTCTCCGATCTTCCCGGTTCGGCGTTCGAGATCGTGTCAGCATACTGTGCGGAATGTTCTGACCTCGCCTTCTTGCGCCTCAACGCCGAGTCTTTCCGAACAGGCCGACGAACTCAACATACGCCAGCTTCAGAGGTCGATGTCCCTTCGTGGAATGGACCTTCCCCTTTTTGTGATCTCTGAAACGGCCTGGCACGTCCTCTGACATCCCGACGTAAAGGAAGGCACCGATGTCACCTTCCAGCGCGTACACACTCCACGTGCCCCCTCCAGAACACGAAACGGCCCCACATGGGGGCCGCTGGTTGAAGTGCGCCCGAAGGGAACCCCCAACTTCCAAATCGGCCGGATGTAACGAACGAAGTGAAGCTAAGTCCGCTGCCGATTTGCGAATCCCATCGTTGTTGGACGGGACCTCGGCTTGCTCGCCACCGGCTGGATGAACATAGGCTGCTGCTTGACGCAACGTGCCATAATGC
>JALONE010000357.1 GCA_025455125.1 Bacteroidota bacterium | reverse complement strand
CCCGCCGGGCATCGAGTCCGCAATGCTAATGCGGAAGACCAAATTCTCCGGAAGGCTCGGTGCCATATTAATCTTGATCCAAAGGCTCAGCGTGTCGCTCTTGCTCCAGTCCTGGAGCTCGGTGTTGACGCCAAACTGAACGAAGGATCCCCAACCGTGAAACGCACCGATCGAAGCACGTACGAGAAGCGATGCCGCTCCTTCATGCTTGTTCGCGGTGTACTGCTTGAGCGTGACGTAGCTCGGAGCTCCTTCGCTGGCCGTCCAATACATTCCGGAATCGGGATTCGCCGCATCGAAATTATCGAGCATCTGGGCAAATGAACCGACCGTGCCAACAAGCAGGAGCAGAAGGACCGTAGTCAATGTCCTCATGTCCAAACCTCCTTTAGTGATGGGATGAGTTACGAACAGCGTGTGGACAACAATTTCTGAGGGCGTGGGAGCCGCCATCGAGACACCGATACAAAGGATTAATGAGCAATCCTTGAGCCACATTCTCAATCCCTGAAATCAACGCAAAATCAAATATGCGTTTGTTATGCTGTTATGATATTGATAATGCGGGGTTATCTGCTGGATAATTGTCCGGGGTCAGGCCGAAGGAATTAGGACTTCAATCCGAGTTCCTTGCAGAGGCGGTGATAGTTGGGAGGGGCGAGGCCGAGCTTGCGGGCTGCTTCAGCATCGGAGGTGGAATGATTGCGTACGTAGATGAGATATTTCTTGCGGACCGTTGCTTCGATCTCGCGAAGTGAAAGAAGCTCAGACGCGGACGGAAAGGTGATCGTCGTTCCAGGACCGCCTGCAGAAAGACCCGTCGGAATCGCCAGAACCTCGCGGACGGTGTCCAGGCCAACAATGCTTTCTCGCATGAGCAACAGACGCTGGACCACGTTCTTCAGCTCGCGGACATTGCCGGGCCAAGGGTAGTCCTGCAGAATGCGGAACGCCGACTCGTCGGTCGTCGGCTTCTGGATGCCCATGTCGATGCTCATCTCCTGCATGAAATGCTCCCAGAGCACCGGGACGTCGCTCGGTCGGTCCTTCAGCGCGGGGACGACAAGCGGGACGACGTTGAGTCTATAATAGAGATCCTCCCGAAACCGGCCGGCGGCTACTTCTTGGAACAGGATCTTGTTCGACGCGGCCACAATGCGAACGTCGACCCTGATCTTTTCTGTCCGTCCGATCTTTTCGATCTCCCCTTCCTGAATCACGCGGAGGAGTTTCACCTGGGCCGGCGGCGGCAATTCCGACACTTCATCGAGAAAGACCGTGCCGTGGTTCGCCACTTCGAACAATCCCTGTTTGCTTGCATGCGCCCCAGTAAACGCCCCCTTCTCGTATCCGAATAGCTCGCTTTCGATCAGGTCGTCCGGGATGCCACCGCAATTGATCGGTACGAAGTTCTCGAGCTTGCGATTGCTCTCATAGTGGATATTCGTCGCAACAAGTTCTTTCCCCGTTCCCGACGGACCGGTGATGAGAACGGTCGCGTGGGTTGAGGCGCATTGTTTGATCTGTGCCCTGAGCTTCTGCATCTGTTCTGACACGCCGAGAAGCCGTGCCCGATCGAGCATCATTTGCACATTGCGGAGCAATCGCCTCTCGGATCGGCGTTGTTCGCGCTCCAACTGCCGTTTCTCGTACGCGTTGAAGATGCTGATGACGAAATCTGTCGGCTGGTAGATATAATCCTCGATGTCCGACGGATATTTGGTGCAGTACCAGAAGGCCCCCGCATGAAGCAGGCGATTTGCGAAATCGAAGTCTGTGATATTCACCGTCATCTTCGTGATGACGATGATCTGAATAGATGGGGCGATGCGCTTGATCGCTCGGATGAGTGCCTCCCCCATGACGCCGCCGGCAAGCTGAAGATCCATGATCACGAGATCGAATTGATCCCATTTCGCCGAGAGCAACTCAATCGCATCGTCACCGTTCGAGACAACTTCCTTGATCTGGATCTGGTCCTTGAAGAACTTGACGGTGCTCTGTACCCGGCGTACGTCGAACGCTTCGTCTTCGATGAGCAATATGCGTATTATCGCATCAGTCATGACGTGCTTCATGCGTTAATGCGGGATCTCGAAGATGAAGCGCGCACCCCCGGTTTCACATAGCTGCGCTTCCAGTTTCCAACCACAGCGTTGCGTGGCGATCTCGTGCGCAAGATAGCATCCATACCCTGAATGTTCCTTTCCGCCATTCGTCCCTCCCGAACTGTGTTCATGAAAGACCTTTTGGATACCGTTCGCGTCCCGTTCCAGGAGCACGGGATCGATCCCGTTCCCGTTGTCCTCAATGATGAGGACGGAGCGTCGTTCCCCGGAGGTATGCCTCGTACGGACGGTCACGACCAGACCATCGCGTCCTCCATGGTCCAGGCTGTTCTGGATGATCGGTTCCAGCACTTCCCACAGCACGTACTCGTTGATCTGCACGGGCGGCAACGCCGGATCGAGGTCGAGATCGAACCGCACCCGCGTCCTTCCGTCCGGCAGCCGCTGAAAGAGGTTCTGGACGAGGAACCGGATGACATCGTTCACGTTCGTTGAAAAGAGCGCGCCGCGTATGGTGTGAATAGGGGGATCGTACCATTTCATGTCGTAAATGACGCGCGCGACAAAGCTCGCGTATTTGTTGATCCGCTCTCGCACTTCCTCCATTGTCTCCGGCGTCATACTGCGCAGATCCTCCTTGATGAACCCACCGATCTTTTCCGCC
>JALONE010000356.1 GCA_025455125.1 Bacteroidota bacterium | reverse complement strand
AGCGGAATCCCGAACAACCACGGTTCCCGATAGCGGAGGGAAACCTCCTGTGTCGATTGCGATTCCCGGTACCATCGCACTTCGAATTGCCGGGCTGTCCCGAACAGGTTTCGCAATTGGACATGAAGCAGCCCGGTGAGATATCCTGTCCCATCCGCTGCGGACGATGGAACATAGCCGAGAATTCCGTCAAATCGGTTCGGCGATCCCTCGCGCACACGAATGAGCAAGCCTGCGCGGCGATTCCGGTCGAAGAACAACTCCGGTTCGGCCACTTCGGCAAACAACCCGAGGCGAACGAGCCGCCGCCGGAGTCTCTCGGCGAGTTGCGGTGTGTAGCGCGCTTCTCCTGAGAGCCGGGCTTCCCGCACGATCACACCCGTCCGCGTTTCCGTATTTCCCTCGACGGCGATCTCCGACAGCGTCGCATCAGGGCCCGCATCAAGGTGCAGAACCACATCGACGGAGTCGTGAGCGCCGTGCGATGTGAACGACAATCGCTCCACCGCCACCGTCGCCATCGGATATCCCAGCGATTCGAGTCGTTCCAGCATCCGACCGATCTCCCCCTCAAGCAGGTCATCGGAGAACGGCTCTCCGGTCAGGTCGTTGATGGATCCCGCGACCGATTGCATTGCCGATGGATCTCCGGTCAGTGTCACCGACCGAATGGCGTTCGCCCGCCCTTCCGAGATGTGCACCATCACGGTCTTCTGCTCTCGATCAGCATGAATCCGCACGGAATCCACCGTCGCCCGGAGATACCCCGCCCGGTGGTACCAATCCACGATCCGCTGAACATATTGAGCGATCGATGCGCTGTCAACGGTCGTCAGCGTTCTCCCGAGATTCTCAAGCTCCGCAACATGCAACGCGCCCGCACCGCTCACGTGCACCGCAACAGGTCCTTGTCGCTCCTGCGCCTCACAGCGCGGCAGGTCGTTCAGCGCCAGCAGGATGAAAACGAGAAAGCCAGCCCGACACCCGGTCAGACTGGCTTGCCCCGTCGTGCGTTTCTCGCAAACCGTCAACGGATACGCCCCCACAGATCGGTCGTCGGATACCGCAAGCGATAGTCACCGAAGCCCGACTCGTCGACAAAGATGAACTGACGATTCTGCTCGTAATAATACCAGACCTCGTAGGGACGCTTGTCCGTCTCGAACGGATGACGTTCGACGTTTTCCGGCGGTCCGAACCGGATGAACACCATCCCCATGTCGGTGCGCCATCCTTCCATGTAGTGTGCGAAGTGCTCGTTGGCGTAGGCGACACGGCCGTAATACTCCTGCATCAACTCGTTCTGCGGTGTGCGCGGATCGGGATCCCGTTTTTTCCAGAATGCCAGCAGGCGTTCCTTCTGCTCTTCCTCCGTTTCCCCTGCCTCCATGTACTCGATCTCCGATTCCTGCGCGATGTACCGTAGCTGCGCGATCGCCTTCGAGACATCTTGAATGCTCGGGGGAAGTTCGGGCCAGCCAACGGAAAACGCGCGCGCGATCTCCAGCTTGGTCGAAGAAGAATCCGGCACCCCGATCGGAACGATGCGCACGATCAAACGATACTGCCCAGCCTGCGGCGGCAGGGAATCCACATTCCAGATCACGACGGTGGTTCCATCATCCACCCGTTCATTCCGGGTGCTTGTCAACACCGCCTCTCCCTGCGCATTCACGATGAAGTACGTGAGCGCGACCGTATCGAGCGAACGGCGCTTGTACAGCTCGAAAAACAAATAGAAGCGGTCCATGCCCATGCCGAAGACGTTGTTCACGTTGGGAACAACGCTCGTGCGATCATCTGTTCGCGAAACCCGGCTGGCGAACAGGAGGTCGCTCGCCGCCAACGAGTCTTTCTGCAGATCCCGGATGACCACCTCGCGCCGGAGAGTCGTCGATCGTCGGGATTCACCGTCGACGATCTGCATGACGTATTCATACGTCCCCGGCGGGACCAATCCGGTAAGGGAACGGAGATGCGAAAACCGGTTCGAGACCGTCTGCGCGTATTCCGTCACACGAAGTTCTACGCTTTGCGCGCGCTGCCATGCGACCGCTCCATCGGCCGCTTTCAACTGAGCGGAGAGCTCGAAGCGTGAGACATACGAGTCCTCCTTCGCGAGGAACGTGAGCTCGCTGTAGGGGATCTGCACGTATTGGTCGACCCGTGTCACACCAAGGCTGTCCGATGCGAACGCGATCAGTTGAACGAAGACTGAACCGGGAGCTTTCTGACGAGGCTGCTGTTCGACCTGTGCGACCGACACGCTCAGGAGGACGAGCGTCAGTCCGAAGATCCAGGCGATCGATCGGTTGAGCGTTTTCATGTCATGCACCTCCCGCCGGGGAAACCAGCGTGCCATAGAGATCATACTCTGCTGCATCGGTGATCCTCGCCTTCACAAATGTGCCCGGCACCAAATGACCGGCATCGTTGATGAATGCTTCCTGATCGATCTCGGGAGCATCCCACTCGGTCCGTCCCACGGCGACCGTTCCTTCCGTGCGATCGACGAGCACCCGCATGCTGCGTCCGATGAGCGAAGCGTTCATGTCGGAAGAAACGCGCTGCTGGATCTCCATGATGCGCGCCAAGCGCTCTTCTTTGACCTCGTGCGGAATAGGATCGCCGAGGGGAAAAGCGCTCGTGCCTTCTTCGTGGGAATACGGGAAGACGCCCAATCGGTGGAACCGCGCTTCCTCGACGAAATCGCACAGTTGGAGAAAATCCTCCC
>JALONE010000015.1 GCA_025455125.1 Bacteroidota bacterium | reverse complement strand
TCGATGTTCCGGTCGATTTTGATACCTTGTGGGAAGAAGGTTCGATGATGGGCTCTGGCGGTATGATCGTCATGGACGACAAAACCTGTATGGTCGACGTGGCAAAATACTTCCTCGGATTTTTAGAGTTTGAATCGTGTGGCAAGTGCACAACCTGCCGCGAAGGGCTCAGAAGATTGCATGAACTCGTCGTCGATATCACAGAAGGTCGTGGCACAGAAGAGACGATCAAACTGATCGAGAGGCTGAAAGCCATCCTGAAGAACAAGCAGCTGCAGCTGAAGATCATCGAGGAGGAATTGCAGCAAGTCCGCGAGAAGTTCGGCGACGACCGACGGACGGAGATCGTGTACAAGGCGGAAGAGTTCAGCATCGAAGATATGATCGCCGAGGAAGAGGTCGTCATCACCATCAGTCACAGCGGTTTCATCAAGCGCTTCCCGGTCTCCGGATACCGTCGTCAATCCCGCGGCGGCAAGGGGGTCACAGGCGCCGCCACGCGCGAAGACGATTTCATGGAACACATGTTCGTCGCGAGCACGCATGACTACATCCTGATCTTCACAGACAAGGGGCGCGTCTACTGGCTCAAGGTTCACGAGATCCCCGAGGCGGGACGAACGGCTAAAGGAAAGTCGATCAGCACGCTGATCGCGAAGACGCAGGACGAAAACATCGCGTCGTTCATCGCGGTGAAGGAGTTCGATGAAAAGCATTTCGTCTTCATGGTGACGAAAGAAGGATTGGTCAAGAAGGTCCTCTTGTCCGAGTTCGGCAATCCGCGGCGCAGCGGAATCGTGGCGGCCAACCTGAAAGGAAAGGACGTTCTGACCGACGTACGCTTGACCGACGGAACGCAGGACATTGTGATCGGCACACGGAACGGCATCGCGATCCGCTTCCATGAGAACGAGATCCGGCCGATGGGACGCGCGGCCGCGGGTGTTCGCGGCATCAAACTGGGCAAGACCGACGAGGTCGTCGGCATGGTCAACCTTCGCCGCAAGGGAACGAGCATCCTCATTGCGACCGAGCGGGGATTCGGCAAGCGGAGCGAGGAGAAAGAGTACCGCATCAGCCACCGTGGAGGCAAGGGGATCATCACAGTCAAGACGTCGGACAAGGCGGGCAAGATGGTGACGATCAAGGAGGTCGTGAACACAGACGACATTGTGATCGTGACCTCGAACGGCATGGTGATCCGTCAGCACGCCTCAGACATTCGGGTGGCGGGCCGCAATACGCAGGGCGTTCGGCTCATTCGGTTGTCCGGTGACGACAGCATCGCAGACGTTGCGGCAGTGGTTGCGGAGGACGAAGAAGAAAAGAGGCTTGCGGAGCACGAGAATGGCACGAGGCCCAAGGTAAAACCACAGCAGGACGACACACCGGAAACGCCGCCGGCCGAACAGAGCGATCTGTTCGATGACGGGAAAAAAAAAGCCCTGAAAGCGGGGAAGACGCCTAAACCGGCGCTCAACGTTCAGCCAAAGCGGGCCGAGAAGAAGTCGCCGGCGAAGAAGAGCAAGGCGGCCCCTGCGCGCACAAAGGCATCCGGGAAAGCAAAGGCGAAACCGGCAAAGAAGAAGCGCTGACCATTGACACGCATGAACTCATCGCGCATTGAACAAGCGGTCGAGATGTTCAATAAGGGATTCAGTTGTTCCCAGTCGATCGTTTCGACATACGGTCCGCACGTCGGCCTTTCCGGGCAAGACGCGCTGAAGGTCTCTTCTGCGTTCGGCGCCGGCATGGGGCGGTTGCAGGAAACATGCGGAGCGCTGACTGGCGCGTTCATGGTCGTGGGATGCAGACATGGCATGACGGAGCCGGGAGACTCGGAAGCAAAGGAAACGACGTATGCGCTCGTGCAACTGATCGCGGAGCGATTTCGACAGGAACACGGGGCAGCGACCTGCCGCGATCTCGTGCGCTGCGATCTCAGGACAGCCGAGGGGAGCGAGGAATATCGGTCGTCCGGAAGGAAAGCGGAGGTTTGCATTCCCTGCGTCCGAACGGCGGCGAGGTTGCTGGAGGAATTTGTGGTGCGGGGTTAACGCAAGAAGATTCATGCGCCCTTCCTGGGAAATCATCCAGCAATTTTGTCCGCAATCCCCATCGTGTATCCCAACCTAAGGAGTTCAAGGTGAACCGCCGATCGATCGTCGTCTCCCTCACTCTCCTCGCTTCCCTTCTTCTTCTCACCAACGTATCTGCTCAGATCGATACCGCCCTTTTCCATGGCATGAAGGCCCGCAGCATCGGACCTGCAGGCATGAGCGGACGAATCGCAAGCATCGATGCCATCGCCTCTAACCCCGACATCATCTTCGTCGGCGTCTCCATCGGCGGCGTCTGGAAATCAACGGACGGCGGCGTCCGGTGGAAGCCCATCTTCGACACTCAACCCGTTTCGGCCATCGGTGCGGTCAGCATCTTCCAGCCGAATCCCAGCATCGTCTGGGTTGGGACGGGCGAGGGAAATCCACGCAACAGCGCAAGCGTCGGTAATGGCATCTATAAATCGCTCGACGGCGGAGAATCATGGAAGCACGTCGGCCTCGAACGGACCGAACGTATCCATCGGATCGTCCTCCATCCCTCCAACGAGAACGTCGCCTTCGCGGCAGCAATGGGACAAATGTGGGGCGAGAATCCCGACCGCGGTGTCTTCAAAACCACGGACGGCGGCTCGACATGGCGCAAGGTCTTGTACGTGAACGAGAAGACCGGCTGCGCGGACCTGGTCGTCGATCCGAACAATCCCAACAAGCTCTTTGCTGCAATGTGGGAATACCGCCGTTGGCCTTGGTTCTTCAATTCGGGCGGACCCGGAAGCGGCCTCTACGTTTCCTATGACGCAGGAGAGACGTGGAAGCGCCTTGGCGTCAACGAAGGCCTTCCTGCCGGAGACCTCGGCCGCATCGGCGTCGCCGCGTCCACAAATGTTCCCGATGTTGTCTACGCGCTTGTGGAAGCGACGAAGAGCGGACTCTACCGCTCTGACGATGGCGGCAGGGCGTGGAAACTCGTCAATAATTCGCCCAACATCGCCTCCCGCCCGTTCTACTACGCCGACATCCGGCTTGATCCCCAAAACGAGAACCGTCTTTACAAACTGGAAACCTATCTTGCCGTCAGCAATGACGGTGGAAAGACATTCTCACCGATCGCAACAAGCATCCACGTCGATCATCATGCGTTGTATATTCACCCGAGAGACGGCTCCTATCTCGTCAATGGAAACGACGGAGGACTTGGGATCAGCCGAGATCGTGGTCGCACCTGGCGATTCGTCGAGAACCTTCCCGTCGCGCAGTTCTATCATATCAACGTGGACATGGAAACGCCGTACAACATCTTCGGCGGGATGCAGGACAACGGGAGCTGGCGCGGTCCGAGCGAAGTGTGGGAAAGCGGCGGCATTCGGAATTGGCACTGGAATGATGTCGGCGGCGGCGACGGTTTTGCGGTTCTGGTCGATGCGTCCGACCCCAATTTTGGCTACGGAATGTCGCAGGGGGGTGCACTGTACCGCTTCAACTGGAAGATCGGAGGCCAAACGTCGATTCGTCCCTGGGCACCGGATGGCGTGACGCTGCGCTTCAATTGGAATGCCGGCATCGCGCAGGATCCCTTCGAACCGAAGACGATCTATTACGGAAGTCAATTCCTTCACAAGAGCACGAATCGCGGCGACGATTGGAGCATCATCAGTCCCGACCTCACAACGAACGATACGTTGAAACAGCGTCAACACGAAAGCGGAGGGCTGTCAAAGGATGTGACGGCCGCAGAAAATCACTGCACCATTCTTACGATCGCGCCAAGCCCATTGAAGCAAGGCGTGCTCTGGGTGGGGACGGATGACGGGAACGTGCAGCTCACCACCGATGGTGGCGCATCATGGTCGAATAGGTCGCCGAACATCACGGGCGCTCCAACAAACACGTGGGTTTCACATATCGAAGCATCGAAACACGATGCCGGAACTGCGTACGTGGTGTTCGACGATCACCGCAGGAGCAACTGGAAGACCTATCTCTACCGCACGACGGACTATGGTCGTTCATGGACAAGCCTGACAAAGAACGATCCAACGGCTGGCGCGACCGACCATAGTCAATGGGGATATGCATTGGTTGTCGAAGAAGATCCGGTCAACAAGAATGTCTTGTATCTCGGGACCGAGTTCGGGCTCTGGATCTCCGTCGACGGCGGAGCGCGCTGGATGAAGTGGACACATGGCGTCCCGACCGCGTCCGTCATGGCGCTCATCGTTCATCCGCGCGAGCACGACCTCGTCATCGGCACGCACGGGCGCTCCGCGTATGTGCTCGACGACATCCGCCCGCTCCGGACGGCGAATGCAGAACTGTTGAACAAGCGATTGCATGTGTTCGACATTCCCCCGGCAATTCAACACCTCGTCCGTTCGATGGATGGCTATGGCGGACCGGGCGACGCGATGTTCCGGGGTGAGAACCGGCCGTACGGCGCATTGATCACATACAGCATCAATCCGCCGAAGGAGATGTTGAAGGATCCTTCTGCGGGGGAACCCAAGACCGAGGCAACAGAGGAATTGGAGACACGCAAGCGTTATCATCCCGACAGCATTCAGGTGAACATCGAAGTACTGGATGAAACGGGGACAGTGGTGCGGAAATTCGAGGACCGCGCAAAACGAGGAATCAACCGGACGAGCTGGAATCTGAGAACAGACGGCGTTCGCATGCCGCGCATTCCAGTGTCCGGTGCCGGACAGCGCGATGAGCGCGCTCCGCAGGGGCCCGAAGTGCTTCCAGGACCGTATACCATCCGATTGATAGCGGGAAAGGACACAGCGGCGCAGACGGTGCAGGTGATCGCGGATCCGCGCGTTTCGATATCGCAGGAAGCAAGGAAACAGAAGTATGACCAGATCCAAGCGATCTACCAACGCGTCGGTGTCGCGTCGGAGGCCGTCGACCGAATCGTGAAAACGCGTCGAGCGATCGACCAGACACTGGAACTTCTTCGAGACAAGCGGGATAGTACTGCGAGGGCGCTTCGGCAAGAAGCGGAGTCGTTGCGAGCGCAATTGACGCGCGTGGCGGATCTTTTCGTGGACGAACCAAACCGCGTCCAAGGGATCACGCGCAATCCGAAAACCGTCTCGGCACTCTTTGGCGGCGTGCTCGGCATGATGGGAAGTTCGTGGGACGCCCCCACGTCAACACACACGACCTATCTGCGGCAAGCCAATGCAAAACTTGAGGAAGCCCTGAAGGAATTCAACGCAGTGTTCAGCGGTCCCATTCAAGCATTCCGCACACAGGTGGACACGCTGCGCCTTTCGGCGTATCCCGCCATCGAATCGTTGAATATGGATTGGAAGGCCAAGCGGCCAACGCGGCCGTGACGTCGGTCACCGAGGGTTACAGCAGATCGTCGTACTATGGCAGTCGACAACAGGAGAGAGAGAAGGGAGCATGATGATGAAGCAGGTATTCACACGAGCACTCAACCTTTTCGTTGTGTCCGGGTTCGTTCTCGCGTCGAGCACGCAGGCGGCCGATCTTTCAATAAGCTTTATGGGGGGACTCAAAGGCGGGCTGGGATTCCGCGGCGGCCTTCTCGCAAAGGGATTTGCCAAGGGATTTCCGTTTGGCGTGGAGATCAGCGGGGGATACGCACAGCAGGATCCGGGCAATGCGGCGGGAGCGCGGCGCGTCTTCATCAACGATGCGACGAATGGAACGCCGGAGCAGAGCGGCCGGGTCTGGGATCTTCGAATGGATATTCTCTATGACCTTGAGGTGCTGCGCGAGGCCGATGTGCATGCGTATGGCGGCATTCGCTATTCCATGTTCACGGGGAACTTTGTCTACATCGGAGGGAATGAAGACTTCGATGTGCTAACGAACCAATGGGGAATCGGTGCCGGTGTGCGCAGCCAGTTCAGCATGTCGCAGCGGCTGGGCTTGGTGATCAGCGCGGGACTGGACTACTACTTCGATGCGGGAATGAAGGGACACGACACGACGTACGAGCCCGATGGAGACGACGTGAACCCGCGACAGGGATATGCCTTCAAAGACGCCGATGCGGCGATCAACCAGCCCAAGCTGCAGCCTGTCGTGATGATCGGGATCAACTACGCGCTCTAGAATGAAACAGATTCCCGAGCCGCCGGTTGACCCCATCGAACGAATTGCGCCGGTCGCAATGCGCGCAGCAGCACTGTCGTTGGCTGCGATCATGTTGTGGCAGGCCGCGGACAGCGCTTCGATGTTCCCGCCCGGGAAGATGTCCGCACCATTCTATTTCTACTACATGTTCATCATCCTGCCGATCCACGAAGGGGGACACTTCCTCTTCATGTTCTTCGGACGCGTGCTTCACATCTTCGGCGGAACATTCTGGCAGGTGATGATGCCTCTCTTGCTGTTCATTGTCGCGTTGCGACAGCATTCGTGGCTGGCATGGGTCTGGCTGACACTCGCCGGCGTTCATATCATTCCGGCGAGTCCGTATATCTACGACGCCCCGTATCGCACGCTGCAGCTGCTTGGACCGAAAGACGGTCACGACTGGTACAATCTCTTCACGATCTTCGATGCAATGGATCTTGCGGAGGACCTGGGAAATGCCGTGTATTGGATCGGCATCCTTGTGGGATTAGGGGGATTGGTCGGCGGCGTGATCGAAGCGGTCAAGCGTTACCAGCAAGAACCGGCAAGCTGGGCGTCTGTCGAATAAGGGGCGGCGATCGTCGCGGGCTCGGTGCCCTCTATTTCAGTATCTTCTTTAACGCATCTCCTGCCTTTTGCTTCACCGTATCGGTCTGCCTCTTTTTCTCCGCTTCGATCTTGTCTTCGAGCTCCTTCTTCTTCCCGTTCACCTGGGCCAGCTTTTCGTTCACCATCCCCTCGTATTGCTTCACCTTCGCCATCACCTCGTCCCGCTTCGCTGCATAGAGCCGCTCCACTTCCTGCCGCTTCTGCGTGATCTGGTTGTTGATCTTCGCCTTGATGTCGTTCTGGATCTTGGTCAGCTCGGCGCCGAGAATCGCCTTCGCACGCGAGGCGAGTTGATCGTCAAGGTCGGTGGCAAACGCGACATCAAACTTGTTCGCGTCCTTCCACATTCGCAGGTCGATCGCGAATCCGGTGATGGATGCAAACACGTCGCGGACGAGCCGCTCCATGGTGTTCTTCGGGTCGCGCTCGAATGTAATGACCATATTCCCAAGAACGATGGACGCACGGGAATCAAAACCTTGTCCGGGAACGCGAACGCTCACACCACCCCCCAGTGAGGCGTTCGTGATCTTAGAAGGAAGAAAATCCGCGCGCCCTAATGTCATGGCTTTAACGGGCACACCGGAGATAGTTGCCTTGTATTGATCCAATGGCTCCGCTTTGCGTCGATCTACGCTTGCGGTCAGGTCGAGCATGGTGCCGCGTCCCTGAACGGCACGGATATCGGCTGTGATCGGCGCGCCGGTGATGCGCTGATCGTTTGAGATGTTCAGGATCTCGCCACTCGCATAGAAATAGTTCGCGTCGCGTTTCTGGTCGGTTCCGCCAGAAAGGAGGATCTTCTTGACCCAATACTTCGGATACGATCGCTCAACCGGGAAGTGAATGGTCTGCCCTTCGAACCGCTTTGGCGTTTCTAACGGCGGCTCGGATTTGAACTGCGGCGCCTTTTCACGCACCATCTCGACATAGCCCAGATATGTATAGGCTCGCGACAGAACGTCCTTGCCAAGAACCATCTCGGCCAGTCCCGTCATAGAAATGTCGGGAAGGCGTGCGAGCGAGATCGCACGCTGATAGTCCTGTTGCACCAGATCATCGACGGCCTTGATCGACGTCGAGAACTGATTGACGCTTTCGGTGAGCGTCTTCTTGCGCTCGCTGAAGCTTCCCACGACCTCGTTAGCGGTCTTCAGGGTTGTATTGACCGTGTTGAGGGTGTTCATCGCCGTCGGAAGGTCTTTGATCGCGCCGACATTGATCGATTTGACGGACGATTCGATTTCGTTCAGTTTGGCCTTCGAGGCATCAATTTCATTGAGCGTTCTCTGCCATTCGACGCTCGCCTCGTTCACCTGGCGCTTGAGCGAGTCCAGATGCTTGAGCGACGAGAGGTTTTGCGGGTCGAGCAGGCTGTCGATGTTCAACGACTGGCGGAGACTCGCAAGGTCGAACGAAGGAGTCTTTGAATCCTCAGGCAAAAGGACCGCCTTCGCCTGCTCGGTCAATCCCGGCGATTCGCTCTTGTCGGGTTCTTCAACGGGCTCCTTCGGCAGCGATCCATCTGTCGAGCGCTTGGTGCCGAGGATGAGGTTGTTCACTTCCATCGTCTCGATGATGTATTTGCTCCGGAGAAGCTGGCCAAAGTCCAGCGCGAACGCAACGCGCCCTGTTTCGAACAGATTGAACCAAGGGTCCGAAGGATCGGCAACCTGCAGACGGTCGAAGCGCGCGCCAACGGGCATCAGCGTCAGGCTCAGATTGTCGATCTCCACACGCGCACCAACCGCCTGCTCGCCGGCGTATTCGAGACCAGCCTCAACCCAGGAGTCGAGGAAGAAATAGAGGAGAAGGAAGAACAGCAACGCCGGAATGACGGCAAACAGAACGAATTTTGTTCTCATGTTACACTCCCAGGTCCCGGACCTTGAGATACCAGCGAACAAGGAAATTCTTGCTGAGAACCTGATAGATCTTCCATTGTTCAATCCGGCTGCCGATCGTCGTCCGATACGCCACCACAAACCGCTTCATGCCAAAATACACCGGGACAGCGAGCACGAACGCACTCAGAAAACTCCCGAGCACCACCGTGTTGTTGAATCGGGTCAGCGGCGCGATGGGGGCGTTGTACAGCATGGTCCACAGCCCCTTCAATGCCTCAACATCGACGAGCAAGGTATATCCCAGCTGGTGAAAGAGCGGGTCGAGGAGGAACGCAAAAAGGCTGAATAGAGTGAACGCAAGAAAGGCGGCGGACAGGTTCACGTCGAGGACGAAGATGATAAGCCAAATTGCGAGCCCCTGCAGGGTCAGTGATGGCGAAAGTCCGACCATCGAGCCAAGAGCGAATCCGCCGGCCACCTGGCGCGGCGTTTGACCCTCACGCAGGATCTTGATGAAGTTCGTGAGAATGTTGAACCAGAACATGGGGAGCTCCAAGAGCAGTAGTCAGGAGTCAGAAGCCGCGGTGACAACAAATTCGTCGCTTTGTGCCGAGCTATGGCGTTAGTCTGAGCCGGTCGAAGACTGACGCACAAGATGGGTCACGCTTCGACCCCGCCTGCCGCATGGGACCTTATTCGCGGGGCAGGCACGCTCAGCATGACCCATGCAGCTTCGCATACAGCTGAATTAAAGATACGGTTCTCT
>JALONE010000355.1 GCA_025455125.1 Bacteroidota bacterium | reverse complement strand
TATCGATGGTCGGGCGGGAATGTGAATCCGGGGACCAACGTGCTCCGTCTCGATGCCGGGCGTTCGATGCGCTTCAAGATCCCGTGGAACATGCGCGACGATCGGAACGTGTCGCTCTTGGAAGACGTGTTCACCTACTATCAGGATCCGGATTGTCTCTATCGCCTTCTTTCGTATCGGCAAGTGTTCGATGTCTCCGGTTCGTTCCAGTTGTTTCGGCGCGTTCCCCGGACCCCCCTCGACGCGGGGCCACTGAGCCTCTGCTATGCATATCCGATCGTCGCGAAGGATGTGTGCCCTTTGCCTTCGTTGACCTCATGCCTGGACCGTCCGTGATCACCCGCCATCCCGGCCGAGTCTGGTTCATCGGGGCAATTCTACTGCCCCTTGTCACGTCAGGCTCACTCTGCGCCCGTGGCATTCATGGAACGATCCAAGGTTCCGTTCGGGATCGTTCTTCCCACGCACCGCTGATCGGGGCGGTGGTCATCGTCGTCGGTACCAGATGGGGCGCGACAGTCGATGTGGACGGACGCTTTTCCATCGCGGGTGTGCGTGCAGGCGAGTATGATGTCCGAGTCGCGATGATCGGATACCGTCCCATGCTGGTCCGTCGCGTGCGCGTGGTGCCCGACCTGGCCTCGATCCTCTCGGTGGAGCTCGAGCAAAGCGATGTGGAACTCGCACCGGTCGAGGTGCGTGCCGAACGTCCCTTGATACGCCGTGACCTCGCGGCGACGTCGTTCTTTGTGGCGGATGTTCAGCTCGAACATCTTCCCATCACGGGCTTCGCGGACGTGTTGCGGCTCCAACCGGGCGTCACCCGCGATGGCAACGTCCGAGGCGGCCGCTCATCGGATGTGCTCTATCTCATCGATGGATTGCCTGTCCGTGATGTTCTGAGCGGCGGTTTGGGAACGGACCTTCCGCGCAGTGCCGTCACGGAGATGACCGTGATGACCGGAGGGTATGATGCGGAATACGGGAATGCCTCCTCGGGGATCGTCAATGTGGTGACGAAATCCGGCTCGTCTCAACACGTCACGGGGATGCGGTATGAGCGTGATCAGTTCCTTCCGGTGCGATACGTCAAAGCCACCGACCGGGAATGGCAGGCCGAGTTCAGTCAGCGCGGTCCTCTCAGCGGAGAGACGTTTTCTTACTTCCTCTCCGCGAATTATCTGGCAAGCGGGACGCGATGGTGGCAGGACGCGCAATACGCCTTCGACCTGCCGATCCGAACGGATGCGAATGGATTTGTCAAGCTGGACTACGCACCCGATCCCGGTACGCGCTGGAGCCTGCAAGGGATCTACTCTTCGCAGGAAATCCGGGATTATGAGTTTGCTTGGCGATATAACCTTTCAGGATTGCCGAACAGGGAACGTCGCGCATACCGACTGGCGCTTCAGACCTCGCAGCAATTCGGCGCGACGACCTTCCTGCAAGCGAGCCTGAGCGCGTTTCATTCGCAGACGGCGATCGGTACCTCGAAGACGGAACTGGATTTCAAACCCTATGAATACGATGTGTTTCTCCGCTACGTCGTCGCCGGCAAGCGGAATTGGTGGGCGGACGCAAGTCAAACGTCGTATACCGCGAAAGTGGATTTCACCACGGAGCCTTGGAAGAACCATATGTTGAAGGCCGGCGGCGAGGTGACCTTGTACGATCTCCGCTCGGAACTGATCAAGCTGGAGCCGCAACTCAATTACTTTGCGAAACCCATTGCCGGCGCACCCTTGCTGGACTTCAGCACCCGGTTCAACTATCGGCCATACTCGGCTGGGTTTTTCGTGCAGGACAAGGTCCAGCTCATCGAAGATGGCTCGATCCTGACGCTTGGCCTCCGGTGGGATGTGCTGGACCCGCGTGCGGAGCGTCCGCTGATCGAATACATACCGGTGTCGCAGACGGAATTCAGACAGGAACTCAAGGGCTTCGCTCCGGCGCGCCGAAAGCATGCCTTGAGCCCGAGGATCTCGCTGGCAAATCCTATCGGGCCGCAGAGTTTCTTTTACCTGAACTTTGGTCAGTACTATCAGTTTCCATTGTTCGACCTTCTCTACAGCGGTATCACACCCGCACAGATACGGTATGGATCGAAGAGTGTCTCAGCAGGGAACCCCGATCTGGAACCTGAACGAGTGACGGCATGGGAGGCGGGCTTCAAACATGGGTTTTCGCGCGCCGCGGTGCTGACGGTCACGTACTTTCGGAAGCACATGACGAATCAAATCGATGCCAAGACGCTCATCCCGTTCGATAGCAAATATGCAGGGGACTATGGGTTTGCTACGTACGTGAACAATGCGGAAGCGAACGCCTCTGGTGTCGAAGTAGTGCTGAGCGGGGAGCAATGGCAGGAGAAAACCAGCACGCTTTCGTACACCTACATGGTGACAGAAGGCGTCACGGAATCGGCAGACAAGACGGTTTCACGTGCCATCTGGGGATTCCCTGCGATCTCCAGGGCATACCCGTTAAGTTGGGACCAGCGGCATACGGTGAAAGGGGATATCTCTGTCGTGCTTCCAATGGCCGTGGAATTGAATCTCATCGGGCTCTTTCACACAGCCAGGCCGTACACGTTCTATCCGACCCGCGACGGAATCACGCCCCTCGACACAACGAAAGGATTCGTGCCGAACAACGCGCGGATGGCGAGCGTGTTCGTCTTGGACGCAAAGATGCATCGATCGTTTTCGATCGGCGACAACGGACAGTTAACGGCAATGGTCTTCGCGGACAT
>JALONE010000354.1 GCA_025455125.1 Bacteroidota bacterium | reverse complement strand
GTGCGGGCTGTCTGGGACAACCGACTGAGAGACTTGAATTACCATGTGCTCGGGTCACTGGATGGACGATCGTTTGACACACTGGCGCGCGTGCGAGATGCGAAAGCCGGTCGAGCGTTACTCTTCACGCGTGAGGCAGAGATACGATTTTTGAAACTGGACCTCCCGCCACGGCGAGACAATTCGCCCTACCGGCTTATCTCACTCGAAACGGTTCCAGTGGAAAGTGTTGCATCGCGTAACATGTACGTCGAGCGTCTGGCTGCCGATGCTCCGCGAGGGTGGTATCCGCGTGGATTCCTGAAGGAGCAATCGTATTGGACGCTCGTCGGCGTTCCAGCCGATTCGCGAGAAGCGTTGTTGAGCGAAGACGGGGCGTTGGAGGTGGGGAAGGAGCGATTCACGATCGAACCGTTCATTCGGTTGGACGATGACAGCCTCGTCCTGTCCTGGGCGAATGCCGAGAATCAACAGTCGCTGTTGATCGGTGTATTGCCGATCCCGACCGTCACGCGGATCCACGAACCCGTGACGCTCTCGATCACGGCGGTGGCGATAGGCGAACCAGAGCGGTCGGCGGTGATGACACGCTACGTTCTTCGCAATACGACGATGCGCATCGTGCGGGGATGCCTCGCACTTGCAATACGTCCGTTCCAGGTCAATCCCATGACGCAGTGGTTGAACACCGAAGGCGGGACCGCCCTGGTACGGAATGTGGCGATCGGCCTGAATACAGCACGGATCGATGACCGAACGGTCTACGTGTCCGGGAAGGCGTCGAGTTCGGGAGCCGTCGGGATCGACGGTGGGGAGATCATTCACCATATCGCTGCAGGGAGACTTCCGGACCGACATGCGATCTCGGATCCATCAACAATGGCGTCCGCAGCATTTTCCTACGAGTTCAGGCTTTCACCGTCGGATTCGATCGTGGTGATCGCGGCGATCCCGTTCGACGGAGAGGGGGATCGTTGGCGGTCAAGCCTTCCCCAAGTGGAAGAATTTGACCGTATGGTGACAGAAACGGCGGCGATGTGGGAACGGAAGCTGGGCGGCTTTCGCGTGAGCGGTCCACCATTGCTCGACTCGCTGGCAGCGATGATTCGCACGACAACCGCCTATATCCTCATCAACAAAGATGGTCCGGCCATTCAACCGGGATCGCGAGCCTATGAACGTTCCTGGATTCGCGACGGCTCGATGACATCGGCGGCATTGCTGAAGTTGCGATTGCCGGAAGAATCGCGCCGGTTCGTGGAGTGGTATGCGAACTATCAGTACGAGACCGGGATGGTTCCCTGTGTCGTCGACAAGCGGGGTCCTGATCCTGTTCCCGAGAATGACAGTCACGGCCAGCTCATCTATGCCTGCGTGGAGTACTTCCGCTTCACGAAGGACACGGCCTTTCTTCGCGCGCGATGGCCGAACATCCGGAATGCGGTTTCCTACATCCAGGCCCTTCGCGCGCAACGCAAGACGGAAGACTATCGCAGCGGACCGAAGAGCTTGTTCTATGGATTGCTCCCGGAATCGATCAGTCATGAAGGATATTCCTCGAAGCCGATGCATTCGTACTGGGATGATCTTTTCGGTTTGAAGGGACTCAAGGACGCGGCATATGCTGCACGCGTGTTGGGCGATGCTGTCGCGGCAGACTCCCTAGAGGTGATACTGGGGGATTTCCGCGGGGATGTGTATGGATCCATGCTGCGGTCGATGACGGAGCATGAGATCGACTACATTCCCGGATGCGCGGAGCTGGGGGATTTTGATGCCACGAGCACATCGATCGGCCTTCTTCCGTGCGGGGAGGGGGATCAGATGCCGCAGCCGGCGCTTTCCCGAACGTTCGACCGATTCTATGAATGGTTCGTGGACCGGAAGCGGGGCGCGATCGAGTGGGACGTCTACACGCCGTATGAATTCCGGAATGCCGGAGCGTATGTATTTCTCGGCCAGCCGGAACGAGCGCATGAACTCCTCAGATGGTATCTTACGCACAGGCGTCCGTCGGCATGGAATCAATGGGCGGAGGTCGTTGTCCGGGAGGAACGGCGGCCGTGGTTCATCGGCGACATGCCGCACACGTGGGTTGGCTCGGATTTTGTCAATGCCGTCCGTTCCATGGTCGTCTACGAACGGGACGAGGATTCATCGTTGGTCCTCGGGGCGGGACTCACGAAAGAATGGTTGCGGGAGGGTGTTCGGGCTGATGGCCTTCCCACGCACTACGGTGTTGTCGGATACTCGATGCGGCAGGACGAGCACGGCGGGATCGCCATATCGCTTCGCGGGAGCGTCGATCTGGAACGGACGAACGTCCTCGTCCCGGCAGCGGTCTTCTGTTCCGGTCAAAACGCCGTGCTTGTGAATGGAAGGCGGGTCGATCTCGCCTCAGGGTGGCTCCGCATCAAGGAGGCCGAGACGGTGATTCGTTGTAACGTCGACTGATCTCTCTCCCCGCTTGCATTTCGTGGACATTTTGCGAAATTTGCAGGCGGGGCAGTCGTTCCTCCTGAACACTCTCCTGTATTCCCTCTCGATCCTTCATCTCGGGCTTTGTGCGCATGAAGCAACGTAAGCCACATTTCCTCTTTGTGTCGGGACCTTTCGGCGGTGTGGAGGTTTGGGCCCGGAACCTTCAAAGCATCCTGTCGAAGCGCGCGGATGTCGATACGAGCTGGATCTTCGTCGAATGGGATCCACAGGAATTCATAGCGAAGATCCCGCCATTCTCGATGAATTGGTCACTGAA
>JALONE010000014.1 GCA_025455125.1 Bacteroidota bacterium | reverse complement strand
CGGTCATCGCCGAGTGGGGCGCGGGTCTCGCCGGGTTTGCGGGACTCTTTCGAATTGAGATCACACGCCAGTGGAGACCTCACGCTCGAACGGTGTTGAGTCTCGGTACAATGGTTGACTGGTAATAAAAGGGGAAAGGGTATGAAATCCAGACTGCGATTCCTCCTGTCGATCTTTACCGCTCCGCGTCTCGCAGGGAGGACGCTTCGCCGGCGTCCAGCGTTTCTGCTCTCCCTGCTTCTGATCGTCGTGCTCCAGTACGCGATGGCTGTCTCTCTCCTGGCACAGCGACAGAGTATCGCGGTTCTTCCCGCATCATATCTGATCGCCGCAGCGATCCCGGTCCGCATGGTCGTTTCGCTTCTCTTCGCCTCTGCGATTCTTCACGGCATTCTGCATCTGATGCGCCGTCCTGTCGCCTGGCGATTGTCGTTGGCGATCGTCGCGCATGCAGGGCTCGTACTCGTTGCGGGGGATCTCGTCAAGCTCTCCGGAGGGATGATGTCGGGCTCCGTACGCGGGGCATCGCTTCCGGGGATCGCAACGCTCATCCATCTTCAAGGAATCCCGGGCGTTGTGCTTGGCGAAATGCATCTCTTCATGGCATGGTTTGTCGTCGTCTTCGCCTTCATGATCGCCTCCGTTGCAAGGCTTCGCATCATCTCGGCCGCCGCCGTGTCTCTTTCCGTATGGTGCTGCCTCGTGCTGGCGCGCGTGGCGCAGTTCTCCCTCCTGAGCTTGTTCTTCCACTGAGCGTCCGTTGCACGCATCTTGCATTCCTCCGCTTTCCTCGTACATTTCCGTCTATTCTCCTCCATCCATCACAGACGAACCCGAGGAATCCATGCCCACCATCAAAGCCCCACAACTTCGAACCGGCGACTGCATCGGCCTGATCGCGCCGGCAAGCACACCCCCGGCGGAAGAACGGATCGAGAAAGGGGTTGAATATCTTGAGCGGCAGGGCTATCGAGTGAAGGTCGGCGCGCACGTGCGCGAGCAGTACGGCTATCTTGCAGGAACCGACGACGTTCGCGCGGCGGATTTCAATGCGATGGTGAAGGACAAGAGCGTCAAGGCGATCTTCTGCATTCGCGGAGGCTACGGAACGCCGCGGTTGCTCGGCCGGATCGACTATGCGGCGCTCCGTCGGAATCCGAAGATCATCGTCGGCTACAGCGACGTCACCGCACTGCAGCTGGCGATCTTCCGCAAGACGGGACTCGTCACCTTTTCCGGTCCGATGAGCGGGGTCGAGATGTGGAAGGGGATGGACCCGTATACCGAAGAACATTTCTGGCGGCAGATCACGAGCAAGACGAAGATCGGTCCGCTGCCGAATCCCCCGGAAGAGGAGCTGTGCATTCACCGCAAGGGAACCGCGACGGGATTGTTGCTCGGCGGAAACTTATCGCTCCTCGTTTGTCTCATCGGAACACCGTATCTCCCAAACCTCGCGAAGTCCATCCTCGTGCTGGAGGATGTGGAGGAAGAGCCGCATCGTCTGGACCGGATGTGGACCACGGTCGAGAACTCCGGGATCTCCCGTCGAATCAGCGGACTCGTGCTCGGGTTGTTCACGGATTGCGAGCCGGTCGATAAAACGAAGCCATATCTCACCGCGGAGGAAGTGCTGGCGGAGATCCCTCCGAAGATGAAATGTCCGACGATGTCGAATTTCCGATACGGACACGTGCCGCGCAAGATGACCCTCCCGCTCGGCGTCAAAGCGAAGCTGGACACGAAGAAGGGGGTGCTGGATGTGTTGGAGGGGGGAGTGAGGTAGGGGAAGGAAATTGGTGAATGAGGATTGGTGGTTGATGATTGATGTATGGATTTGGTGATTGGGTGATTAAGGGGCTATCCCTGCTTTTGCATCAATGCGACGATCTCGTGGAGCTGTGTTGCGTAGAGATCGCGGATCTGCTTCATGTCTTCACTTGACAACGGGATGATCTCGGTGGTGTTCTGCACGGCTTGTTCGGGTGTGCGGATGCCCGGGATGACGGTGGAGACCCCTTCCTCGTTGACGCAGTAACTCAACGCCAACGACGTCTGTGTGATCCCCAGACGGTGGCGCATCGGCTCGAGTGTTTGGAGGGCATCGAGTGTCCTTTGGATGATCACGGGCGTCAGACGGAACGAGCGGTGATCGTTCGGACCGAATGTTCGCTCCGGTGTGATCGCCCCCGTCAGCAATCCGAACTGCAGCGGCATGCGTGCGATGATGCCGTATCCCTTCTCCCGCGCCTTCGCAATGACATTCAACGCGCGCTGATTGATGATGTTCAGCACGAGTTGGAATCCATCCGCCAAGTGGTGACTCATCAGAAATTCCGCCTCCGCCTCTGGTGCGAAGGTGTTCAGCGACAATCCCCAGAACCGGATCTTCCCTTCCTGCCGCAACTGTTCCATCGCCGTGATGCATTCCCCCTGTTCGAAATGCTGCATCCGGGCGGAGTGAAGCTGATAGAAATCGATCGCGTCCCGCTTCAGCCGGCGAAGACTCTGCTCGCATGCGCTGAGAATGTGCTTCTTGGAGTAGTCGAGCGCGATGGTGCCGTCATTGATGAGCCGATGGCCGACCTTCGACGCGATGACCACACGGTCGGAATTGCCGAACACAGCGCCGAGGAGCTCCTCGGAATGTCCGAGGCCGTAGAAGTCCGCTGTATCATAGAACGTGATTCCGCGGTCGAGGGCGCGACGGAGCGCATCGACGGAGGTCGCATCATCGGCGTCACCCCAGCCGATGGGCATTTCGCCGGCCATGACGGGACCGCCGATGGCCCAGGCACCGAAGCCTATGGAACTAATGGTAAGCGAGGTTGAACCGAAGGAGCGATATTCCATGGGGATCTGTGAAGGTGGAAGGATGAAAAGCTGTCTCAAGATAGGAACATAGATGCATTCGTCACCTTAAGCCTGTCTCGCCCTGAGCGCGTCACCCTTCGACATGCTCAGGATGACGCGCGAAGGATCGAAATGTGACAAACTCGGGGTGATGTTGGTCCTGGTTTCTGAGATAGGTTTTGAGAAAAATGTAAGAGAATTCTATCTCAATTCAAGGCCCTCCTCGGGCCGGCGTTCGGATTTCGTTGCGACATCAGGAACATTGTGCTACCTTTTTCTCGAACCGGCTCCCTTCCACATCCGTCCGACTCCCATGCGCCGACGCACATTCCTTCATCACGCCGCGCTTCTTCCAGCGGCATTTCAGGTCCCGCTTCGGGATATGGCGTCCTTCTTAGCGCCCGCTTCTCTGCAGGCATCGATGTGGACCTACCTCTGGGACCTTCACGATGAAGGTCCGGAAAATGTCCTCGCGCGGCTGAAGGAGAACGGTCTGACCGCTCTCAGCATCGCGGCCGCCTATCACAACGGGAAGTTCCTCGCGCCGCATAATCCCAAGCGGAAGGTCATCTTTCTGGAAGACGGAACCGTCTACTTCAAGCCGACGCCGTCGCAGTACGGACGAATCAAACCGCTGGTGAATTCACTCGTGACGGAGGGATTCGATTTCGCACGCGTGAAACGGGAAGCGGATCGGATGGGGCTCGCGACAAATGCGTGGGTCGTTTGTTGTCACAACACGCCGCTCGGTTCGCAGTATCCTGATATCGCATGTGAGGATGCGTTCGGGGATAAGATCGTCCACAACCTCTGTCCGAGCAATCCGGATGTTCGCAGTTACCTCAAGGCGATCGTGAAGGATCTCGCTGCGCAGGGTGCGGGACGGATCGAGCTTGAAGCGCTGCAATTCCAAGGCTACACGCACGGGTTCCACCATGAGCGGGAAGGGATCGTCCTGAATGCGGCGATGAAGTTCCTGCTCGGTCTCTGTTTCTGTCCCTCCTGCCGACGCCGCGCCGCCGATGCGGAGTTCGATCTGAGCTCGGTCTGGAAGTTCACGCATCAGACACTGACGAAGCATTTCGAGGATCAGTCAGCGTTCGCGGAACAGTACCGTTCGATCGACGATCTTCCGAAGGACATCTTCGCGCCCTTCCTCGAATGGAGGACGAGCGTCACCGCCTCGCTTGCGGAAGAATTAGTGGAAGCCGTAAGCGGAACGGAGACGAGGCTTCGACCGCTGGCATCGATCGATCCGACGGCGCGTTTGATGGTGGGGATCGATCCTGCGCGCACCGCGCCGATCACAGGGGGATTGCTCGTGCCCGGATATGTGAAGGATGGAGCTGCGCTTCGCCTTCCACTCGCGGAATTGCAGAAACTCATTGGAGCGAATGAACTCATTCTTGGTTTCCAAGTGGGACTCCCCGAGAGCGGCGGAAAGACCGAATTCCTCGACCGCCTCGCCACCGCCCGCGCGATGGGAATCACGTCATTCAATTTCTACAACTACGGCTTCATCCCCTATAGCCACCTAATCTGGATCAAAGAAGGCCTCATTTGACATTTGAAGCTATCTCAGAACTGAACCACAGGAGCAACCCGTCTCATTGATTGGGCCTCTCCTGAGTGCGTCACCCTTCGACCGCTCGACACCCCTCGACAAGCTCGGGGTGACTCAGTTCCGGTCTTTTTGATTAGCTTCTCGTCATCTCACATATTTCATTTCCCATATCGCATTTGCAGTATCTCATCTGCCATCTCCCATTTGCCATATCTCATATGCCATATCTCTTTTGCCATCCCCTTTTGCCTTTTGACTTCTCACTTTTGACTTGATTCCCCATGTCTCCTTCGTCTCTCACCAACTCGGTCCTCACCGACCTCTACGCGCATGCCGATCCGAAGAACGTTGAGGGAATGGCCCGTTTCGGGATCGTTTCGACGGGCAATATTCTCGGAGTAACGCTTCCGTTCATTCGGACGAAGGCGAAAGCGCTTCGACGGAATCACGAACTCGCTTTGGAACTCTGGAATACCGGCATCTACGAAGCGAGGCTTCTAGCGGCCTTCATCGCCGATCCCGCTCAGCTCACGAAACCGGTGATGACCTCTTGGGCGAAGCAGTTTGACAACTGGGCGATCTGCGACGGTCTCTGCATTCATCTGTTCCGCCGGTCTCGACATGCCCATGATCTCGCCGACGCGTGGTCGAAGCGGAAGGAGGAATTCGTTCGCCGTGCCGGATTCGTGATGATGGCAACGCTCGCCGTGCACGACAAAGAAGCGGACAACGATGTCTTTCTTTGCTATCTTTCGGTGATCGAACGGGCGTCAGGGGACGACCGGAACGGCGTCCGGAAAGCGGTGAATTGGGCATTGCGGCAGATCGGAAAACGGAACGCATCGTTGAACCGTGCGGCCATTGCATCGGCAAGACGTATCGCGAAGCGCAGTGAATCATCGGCTCGTTGGATCGCTTCTGATGCGCTGCGCGAGCTCCTGAGTGCCGCTGTCCGCAAGCGACTGACGACGCGCCGGCGTCCTGGTTCCCGTCGAGGGAACCGAGGAACCTGATCCTGCGTCCGAGATGTTGCAAAGGCGAGAATCCTCAATTTCCAGCAGGTATCACAGATATGAATCGTCTGGTTGTATATTTCTTTCCGTTGGCATTATTGCTCGGATGCACGTACGGGGACACGATATCGATTGAAACGACCCCGATCTCGAATCGGCAATATCCGCCCCCGAATCCGAACCCGGTGGAGATCCTCTTCCGGGACAATAATCTCAAGATCACTCGGCCGTACGAGCAGATCTGCCGAATCGAAGTGAAAGGCGCTCCCGGTTCCGCCGGCTCAGAACTGGTCGAGGCGATGCGCAAGAAGGCGGGCGAGCTGGGCGCGGACGCGGTGATCGATGTGACGCAGTCGGATATCGATCGCGAACGAGGGGTAGCGCTCCTCGAACTCTTGGATTCGTCAGAACAGGAACCCGATCGGTATCAAACGATCTCGCTTGTCGGGATCGCTATCCGGTATGAGTAGCTCATGTCGCTTCTGACCCTCATCGTTCTTCTCGGATTTCTCGCGGCGGCGGTTGCCCCGGCACTGACGTCGCTGTTGGGCCGACGGGTCAAGTTCGTCCTCGTCCTCTATCCGGCAGGAACCTTCGTGGCGCTCTGGCTCATGGTTCCGCAGATCGAGAACGGAAATGTCATTGTCGAATCGTTCTCCTGGGTCCCCGCGCTCGGCGTAAGTCTTTCCTTCCTTCTGGACGGCATCAGCGCTTTGGTAGGAATGATCGTGAGCGGGATCGGTGCGCTCATCATCATCTATGCCGGCGGGTATCTTCGCGGTCATGCGCAGATCAGTCGGATGTACGCCCTGCTTCTCTTCTTCATGGCGTCGATGCTCGGCGTCGTGTTCTCCGCGAATCTCATCGGGCTCTTTGTGTTCTGGGAACTCACGAGCATCAGTTCCTACCTGCTCATCGGATTCAATCATGAGCGCTTGAGCTCGCGTGCAGGGGCATTGCAGGCGCTCCTGGTCACGGGACTCGGCGGCCTCGCGATGCTCGCCGGATTCATCCTCATGGGAATGGTCGGGGGAAGTTACGAGATCACCGAGTTGATATCCCGCGCTGACGTCCTCCGCGCGCACGAATTCTACCCGGCGATGCTGTTGCTCGTGTTGCTGGGGGCGTTCACGAAGTCGGCGCAGGTCCCGTTCCATTTCTGGCTGCCGAATGCGATGGAAGCGCCGACACCCGTCAGCGCGTATCTCCATTCAGCAACGATGGTGAAGGCCGGCGTTTTCCTCCTCGCCCGCATGATGAGCATTCTCGGGGGGACCGACTGGTGGCATTACGCGGTCTCCTTCGCGGGGGCGTCGACGATGTTTCTCGGAGCGTTCGTCGCATTCTATCAATCGGACCTGAAGCGCGTCCTCGCGTTCACGACGGTCAGCGCGCTCGGGACATTGACATTGCTGCTCGGACTCGGCACCGAGGAGGCTGTCCGCGCCGCGATGCTGTTCTTCCTCGTGCACGCATTGTACAAGGGCGCCCTGTTCATGGTGACGGGTTCGATCGACCACGAGACCGGAACCCGCCTCCTTGATCGCATTGGCGGACTGCGGCGTGCGATGCCCATCACCGCCGTCACGGCGATCGTTGCCTCGCTCTCGATGGCGGGACTGCCGCCGATGCTCGGTTTTCTGAGCAAAGAACTCCTGTATGAAGCGAAAGTGCAGGCGCCCTTCGCATCCTTCCTCTTGATCTCTCTCGGCGTTCTGTCGAACGCGCTGATGGTCGGTGTTGCGGCTCTCGTCGCGTTCAGACCCTTCTTTGGCAAAATGAAGGACACGCCGAAGCATCCTCACGAAGCGCCGTGGTCCATGTGGCTCGGCCCCGCGACGCTCACGCTGATCAGCCTTGTGTTCGGATTGTTGACGGCGCCGTTGTTGGGAGGATTGTGGAATGCCGCGGTCATCTCGGTCCATCCGGAAGCCTCTCCGGTCGCGTTGAAACTGTGGCATGGGTTGAACGAGATCGTTGCCTTGAGCGCGTTCACTGTGCTCCTGGGCCTGTTGCTCTTCTGGATGCGCGACCGTATCCTCGCCGTGATCCGTCCCCCCGCGTTCCTGCGCGCACTCAAGGCCGAGCAGATCTATCACCTGATGATCGCGGGAACACTGTCGTTCGCCAAGCGGGTGACGGCGGTCTTCCAGGACGGGCTCTTGCGGCATTACGTGATGTTCGTGACGCTTGTCGTGGTGATGTTCGGGTTCTGGTCGCTGCTCGCAGCCGGCCCCATCGATCTCGCGGAAATGAGCGGCGGCCTCCACGTGCACGATGTGATCATCGCTCTCGTCATGCTGGGGGGTGCGTTGATGGCTGCGTACTCGAATTCCCGCCTCGTGGTGATCGGTTCGCTCGGCATCGTCGGGTACGGCATCTCGATGATCTTCCTCCTCTATGGCGCCCCCGACCTCGCGATGACGCAATTCGCCGTCGAAACCCTTTCTGTTGTCCTATTTGTCCTGATTCTTGCGCGGCTGCCGCGCATCAAGGATATCGTATCGAACGTCGTTCGTGTACGGGACGGCGTCATTGCAGGGCTCGCGGGCATTCTGCTGACCGTGTTGCTTGTCATTGCAACGGCCGAACCGTTGAGTTCGCGCGTCTCTCCCTTCTACTCCGCGGCGAGCTACCTTGAGGCGAAGGGACGCAACGTGGTCAATGTGATCCTGGTCGACTTCCGCGGTGTCGACACGCTCGGCGAGATCACCGTGTTGGCGATCGCGGCCGTCGGTGTGTTCGCTTTGCTGCGACAGGGATCGAAGGAGGGGAAGCCATGAAGTCGGTCATTCTCTCCACGGTCGTGCGTCTGCTTCTGCCGCTCATTCTGCTCTTCTCGCTCTTCATCCTCCTGCGTGGTCATAATGAACCCGGCGGCGGATTCATCGGCGGACTGGCAGCTGCATCCGGGTGGGTCCTGTACTTGTTCGCATTCGGTTCGGCGGAGGCGAAGCGCGCGTTGCGGCTTGAACCACTCCACTTCATCATTCTTGGACTGACGCTCGCACTGGGAAGTGGACTCTTCAGCGTGGCGGCAGGGAAGTCCTTCATGCAGGGAGTGTGGCTGGATGCCATGGTCCCGGTCCTCGGAAAGATCGGAACACCGGTCGTGTTCGATGTTGGCGTGTACTTCGTGGTGATCGGCATCGTTCTGAAGATCGTGTTCGCGCTCGCAGAGGAGGAAGGACGATGACCGGACTTCTCTTCGCGGCTCTTGCGGGTGCTCTCTTCGCCATCGGCATCTATCTGCTCATGCGGCGAAGCATCTTGAAACTCGTGATCGGGCTGCTGCTCATCGGGCATGCGGCGAACCTCTCGATCTTCACCGCGGGCCGCCTCGATTCTCCCATTCCGCCGATCATGACGCAGGATGCCATCCAGCTGAATGCGCCGACGGCTGATCCATTACCGCAGGCCCTCATCCTCACGGCGATCGTCATCGGATTCGGATTGCAGGCATTCCTCATCGTGCTCGTGCGGCGCATCGTTGGACGCAACGGCGTGGATGACACGGATGAAATGACGTCCACCGACATCGTGGACCGCGGACAGGAGGATGGGAAATGAGCGGACTCCTTCCGATGCTGCCGATCCTCGTTCCGATGGCAAGCGCGATCCTTTTGCTTGCGCTCTGGCGGCATCCGTCGATCCAGCGCCCGTTGCACGCGCTCCTCTCCGCAGTGTTGCTCGGCGTCTCGGTTCTGCTATTCCTCGACGTTGAGCAGAACGGCATTCGCACGGTCGTCGTCGGTGGATGGCGTGCGCCGTTCGGCATCACCTTCGTTGCCGACCTCTTCAGTTCGATCGTCGTGGTCATCAGCGGCGTGCTGTCGCTGAGTGTCGCCGTGACATTCCTCCGGAAGCCTGCGGCCGGAGAGCGCGCCGACTCAGACCGTTCCCCCTTCTTCTGGCCGCTGCTCAACACGCTGCTGATGGGGGTCAACGGTGCGTTTCTGACGGGGGATTTGTTCAACATGTACGTCTGGTTCGAGGTT
>JALONE010000353.1 GCA_025455125.1 Bacteroidota bacterium | reverse complement strand
GGACAATGTGCTCCGCCGGCTTCGGGAGCGCGGGCGGTCGAGCCTCTTTGCGAATGCGTTTCCGCGCCGTTTCTTCGAATACGCAGAGAGCGGCACGCGGCGGCTTTCCGTGACCACGCTTGCCTGCATGCTCTCTGATATCCCGCTTCTCACGGCTGTCGAGCTTGCACGAGACGAAGGGATCTCGGCAGACTTCACGCGTGTCCGTTGGCCCGAACTCGGACATCCGGAGATCGTACCGGTCACGCCGATCGAAGCGGGGAGACATCTCTGGAGGATCGCAGAGCGCCATGACTTCACGTTGTTCGAATACTGGCTGACAGACCATGCGGGTCACAGTCAGTCGACGGAATTTGCGCGCGAAGTGCTCGAGAACCTCGACCAATTCCTTGGCGGCTTTTTCGAGCGGTTCAATCCGCGGTCAGCCTTGTTTCTCCTGATCAGCGATCACGGCAATATCGAAGACCTCACCACAAGATCTCACACACGGAATCCGGTTCCATGCATCGTCGCGGGGGAGAAGCGTCGGGAATTTGCAGCGTGCATCAGGCGCCTGACCGACGTGACGCCGACGGTCCTCCGCTTTCTGCCTTAACCGCACCGACTCTTGTCCTCGGCGCACGCCCCGCCCTGCGCGCAGCCCTGCTTCTCGTTCTCGGTATCCTCCTGGCGGAGTATTGCCTCTCCGAGACCGTTGTGGTTCTGCTCTTTGCATGGATCCTTCTGGGACTTGCCATCGCCTTGCAGTTCGTCGGTCGGTACCCCAAGTGTTCTTCATTCGCGCTCTTGATCGGCATCATCGGGTTCGCCGCGGTTCTTCATCGTGAATCACGGTCGACCGCAGAGCGGGAGGTTCTCAACGCTCCTGCAGACGGGGTCCCGATCCACGCTGCGGGGTTCGTGGAGAGCCAGCCCCTTCATCGCGCAACCAGTTCGTCTTTTGTGCTCGCCCTGGATTCCATCCGCATCGGCCACGCATGGCGGCGAGACGAGAGGCGATGCATGATCTCCGTCCCCGCCGCGGTTGCGGCGCGCCGTCTTGTTCATGCGCGGATCGGTGATGCGGTGATGCTGCGAGGCAAATTGCTTCCGTTTCCGGCGCCCCGGAATCCCGGCGAGTTCGACTACGGACGCTTCCTGCTACTCAGCGGGATACGAGGGATCGTGCGTGTCGGGAAGGAAGATTCACTGAGCGTTGACGGCCAGCATCGGGCACGCTCGTGGGGGAGTATGGTGGGAGACGCGCAGGGAGCGATCTTTGCACTCTTCGAACGCGTGCATCCATCGGAACATGCATCATTGCTGAACGGGGTTGTCTGGGGATTCCGCGCGGATATTCCCGAGGACATCAAGAACTCGTTCATGGAAACCGGGACGATCCATATTCTGGCTGTCTCGGGATCGAATGTGGCCGTGGTTGCCCTGGCACTCTCGTCCGTGCTTGGGTTCTTTCGTCTGCGCCGTCGAGCGCTCACATTCGCTGTCATTGCCGGTGTGCTCGTCTACATGGTGATCACGGGATCGAGTCCTTCGGTCGTGCGAGCGACCATCATGGCGGTCGTGATGATCCTCGGAACTGTGACCGAGCGCCGGACCGACGTCTATAACAGTTTGGGTGTGGCGGCGCTCATCCTCTTGCTCATGGATACGAACGCCCTGTTCGATCCGGGATTCATCCTCTCGTTCTCCGCCGTCTGGTCGCTGATCTACTTCTATGGCCCCCTTGAGCGGCTCGTTCGGCGGCTCACCGACCGCATCGAAGAACTGAGGTTCATTCTCCCCGCTCTTCAGTTGTTCGCGGTCTCGCTGGCGGCACAGATCGGGACATTGCCGTACACCATTGCCGCGTTCGGACGGGTCTCTGTCATCTCGGTGATCGCCAACCTTGTTGTGGTCCCGGTGAGCGGGCTGAATGTTCTCCTGGGATTTGCCGAGATCCTCAGTGCTCCATTTTCATCGTGGCTCCTGGACCAATACGCAGCGGCGAATGATGTTCTTGTCGCATTTCTCCTGGCATTCGTCCATGCTGCGGCTGCGGTACCGTATGCGACCGCCTCCGTGGGGACACTCTCCATCTCTTCCATCGTCTTGTACTATGTTATCGCCGTTTCAGTCGTTCACCTGCACAGGCCGGTCATCTTCAAGGGGCTCGTTGTGATCGTATGTCTGTCTGGGATAGTTGCGCTCGGGGTTGCGATCGTCGGCGGGGATGAGCATCGCATGAGGGTGATGGTGCTCGACGTGGGGCAGGGTGATGCGATCCTCGTTGAATTTCCGAACGGTCGGACGATGTTAGTAGATGCGGGGCCTTCCTCGGCGCGAACGGATGCGGGGGCGCGAACGATCGTCCCGTTCCTCAAACGGAAAGGGATTCGCACGCTCGACGCGCTTGTGATTACGCATGCACACGACGATCATGTCGGCGGACTTCCTTCCATCTTGAAGGAACTTGCGGTGTCAGAACTTGTCCTCGGGGTCTCTACGCAGTGGCCGCGACGGATGGATAGCGTCGTGATCGCCGGCTTGGCGGGGGGGATGTCCCTGCGGTTTGTTCGAACCGGAGAGAGCCTGGAGCTTGACGAAAGCGTTCGGTGCAACGTGCTGGCGCCGGCCCCACGGATGTTCCATGCGGAAAATCAAAATGAGCGCTCGGTGGTTCTTAAACTGACCATGGGGAGGATCGCGTTCCTCCTGACCGGTGACATGGAGGAAGAGGGAGAAAGGGGAATGTGCGATCAATTCGGAGATTTCGTCGATGTCGAGATTCTG
>JALONE010000352.1 GCA_025455125.1 Bacteroidota bacterium | reverse complement strand
GCCGCGTTCCGTCGCCTGCAGAATGGCGTCCGCACGCGCGAGGACCCTGTCGCGGTCGTCAGGTTTCAGCTGCAGCAGGCTCGCGTTTCCCATGATCGCGTTCAGGATGTTGTTGAAGTCATGGGCGATGCCGGAGGCGAGCGTGCCGATCCCCTCTAACCGCTGCGCCTGAAGCAACTGCTGCTCCAATCGGTGATGCTCCTGTTCTGCGCGTTTGCGTTCGGTGATATCCTGAACGATGACCTGACCTGCCGGCCTGCCATTGAAGGTCGTTCCGATCGCGGTGACCTCGGCGTCGAAGCATGTGCCATCCAACCGGATGAGCCGTTCCTCCATCGGGGGAACAAGCTCTCCGCGTGCGACGAGCTTCATGCGCTCGACAACTGCGGGCTGAGAGTCCGGATGCACGACGGAAAGCACTGGCTTGCCGAGCAGCGCGTTCTGCTCGGACGCACCGATGATTCGCATCGCAGCGGGATTGATGTACACGAACACGCCATTCTGGTAAATGCCGATTCCGTTGGGGAAGGACTCGACCAGGCGGCGATGGCGCTCTTCGCTCACGCGTAGCGCTTCCTCGGCCCGCTTGCGCTCGATGGCGCTCGCCACCTGAGACGAAACGAACATCAATACATCCTTATCCCGTTCGGTCAAATGCTCGTGCTGGTGATACGTCTGGACGACCATCACACCGAGCGGCTGATCCAGTTGTGTCTTGAGAGGGACGCCCAGCCAATCGACTGATGGTGCGCCATAGAGTTCCACTTCACCCGCCCGTTCCAGCGCACTGCAGGTCTCCGGAGTCGCCAGCAACGGCCTGCCTGTCCGCAGAACGAACCCCGTCAGCGTCCTTCCGGGATTCATCGACGTCCATTCAGAATCATACTCATCGCTGAAGTACGGGAAGTGCAGCAGGTCGGTCGGTGGGTCATACAATGAGATGAAGAAGTTCTTCGCCGGCATCAGTGTGCAAATGATCTCGTGGATGGAACGGTACAAATCTCCAAGATGCATCGCAGACTGCGCGGCGACGGAGATTCGATACACGGCAGCCTGCAGGAACTCCGCACGTGTGCGTTCGGCATCCCGGAGTTCGAGATTGGCGACATGGCGTTGGACATCCTCATACAATCGTGCATTCTCGATCGCGAGCGCGGCATGCCCTGCCAGGGTTCGATAGAGATCGATCTCGGATCGATTAAGCGATCGTGTCGCTGACGTTGTCCCAAGGATGAGAATGCCGACGGGCCGATGTTCGACAAACAGCGGAACATAGAAGATGGAAACGAGGTGACGAGAATCGACGACGACCCGTTCTTCCGGCGTCAGCTCAGCCGCTCGGGCATCTTGCAGAAATGTTGGTTGATCTTTGCTGATCGATTCGCGGATGTGCGGATGGTCTGCCAGTCGCGCATGACGGAGTGGTTCAGGGAATTCGCGAGGGAGGGGGGGCGTTGTGGCACCAAGATACAGTTGCTCGTCACTGATGAGGTAGACCGCGCCGGTGTCGAATCCCGCGACCTGCGTGGAGCGGTCCGTTACGGTCTGCAGGACGGCGTGAAGGTCGAGTGTGCCGGCGAGCGTCTGACTGAGGTCGAGCAGAAGCGCGAGGTCCTTGTTCCGCTGTGCCAGCGCATCTTCGGCGATCTGACGATCGGTGACATCATTGACGATGGAAAACAGCATCGTGACGCCGCCGATGTCGATGGGAGATGAGAGAACCTCTACGGTCTTGATCGCGCCATTCGCGAGCCGGTGCGGAAAGATGAACCGGTTCTTTACCCCAAGGGCTGCGGCTGAAGCCTCCTCGGTGACCCTCGATTTCGGGAGTTGATTGATATCCGAGATCAGCATCGAACAGAGCTGCACGCGTGAATAGCCGTAGAAGCGCACGGCGGCAGGATTCGCGTCGACGATGGCTCCGGTCTGGGGTTCAATGAGAAGCAGGATGGCTTGGTGCTGCTCGAAGAGCGCGAAGAAGACCGGATTGAGCGCGATGTGCTTTTGCAATGCAGAGACGCGGGCTGACGTCCGGCGTTTGGGACCGCGGCCTTTCTTGACCGAAGAGCTCTTGGAGGGTCTCTCCTTCATGAGGGCTAGTATACCAATTTTGACCGACAATTGCATCGAAATCGCCGCAACTCAAGCGACTCTGGGCCGTTCAATTGATGCATGTGGTAAACAGCAACAGACACGATGAGGGACAACCATGAAATATCGACTGATCTTATCTGGTTTGTGTCTTCTTCTTCCTGTCATTTCAAGGCTTGCGGGTCAGCCTGTCCATTCGAAGCCGATCGACATTCCCGGAATCGCCGTGCCCGGAGAGGAGCCGGTACTCTTTGCGCCGGAGGTCATCCGCACGGGGATGTTCAGCCGCGACGTTGCCTTCATGCCGGCTGGAACAGAGTTCTATTATTGTGTTTCACCTGGAGGGAATCGATCGATCTCTGCCATCGTTGAAACGCGGTGGAATGGAAGTCGTTGGGAACCGCCGCGTGTCGCGCCGTTTGTGGATGACCTGCGGTGGTGCTTTATCGAACCCTGCATCAGTCCGGACGGATCGTCATTCTACTTCGTCACCAATCGACCAACTCATGACCGGGACACGCTGAACGATTTCAATGTCTGGATGATGAAGCGTGCGGGTGCATCGTGGACCGCTCCGCGACCGCTCGATGGACCGGTGAATTCGGATGCCGACGAATACTTTCCATCCGTGACGTACGATGGAACGATCTACTTCACGCGGGAACAGCCGGATCGCTCAAACCT
>JALONE010000351.1 GCA_025455125.1 Bacteroidota bacterium | reverse complement strand
CGCCTGCAGGATCCGTTTTGGTGAAAGCGTTCCCGTCTTCCCTGCGACAACGACCTCCACACCTCGAGCCTCGAGCCTCCGGCTAAGCAACCGGTTCTTCATGACTCCCTCTTCGCTTGTTATAACGAGGGTCCGCGCATCATGGTTCCGAATCATCCGGAGGCGCTCCGTGATTCGAAACGATCCATCGAGTACGACGCGGATGGGATCTCTTCCGCGCACATGGCGGACCGTCAACAACGGGTCGTCCCGCAGAGCCGTCGCCGCTCCGACAAGGATCGCGTCGTACTGTGCCCGCAAAGCATGCCCCCGCGCGCGCGAATCCGCGGAGCTGATCCATCGGGAGTCCCCGTTCGCGTCGGCGATCAAACCATCCAGCGTCATGGCGAGTTTTATCCCGACGAACGGCATCCCGGTTCGCATGAACGCCATGAATCGTTCATTCAGCGCCTCTGCTTCCTCCCGGAGCACGCCGAGTTCCACCGTGATCCCCGCGTCGCGCAGACGCTTGATCCCGCGTCCGCGCACGAGCGGATTCGGGTCGCGTGAAGCGATCACAACCTTGCCAACTCCCGCCGCGATGATCTGATCCGCGCAGGGGGGCGTCTTGCCATAGTGTGCGCACGGCTCCAGGTTCACGTAGAGGGTCGCACCGCACGCTCGAGTTCCGGCTTCGTGGAGTGCATGGACCTCCGCATGAGGACCGCCGAACTTTCGGTGCGCCCCTTCCCCCACGATCGTTTCGTTCTGCACGATCACGCAGCCAACCATCGGATTCGGACTGACCCAGTGTCGTCCCGCTTCCGCGAGTTCCAGACACCGGCGCATCGCGCTCTCCGCCACGGGCTTCTTCATCCTTCCCACTCCACCCTCAGTTCATCTCCGACACTCAGTCCCAACATGATCGCGGCGTTCCGTCGATCAATGACGATCTCGACGAGACCGCTGCTTCCGATGATGAGGCCTGGATTTCCCTCCGGCAATTCTGCGAACGTCGTTGCCCATTGACGGATCCGACGGCGTCCGATACGGATCGCAACGCGTGGTTGTCGCGCCGTCGCAACCAGGCGGAGATTCGTCACGACGTTTCCGAATCGATCGATATGAAGGACCGACGGACGAGCCGCGCTCGTCGCATTCGTGACGAAGGGGGAAGCTGCCGGCTCCCGACGCACCAGCCCGCCGAGCGAACGAATGCTTCCATGCCGAGCAAGAGCCGCCGCCAGCGGTGCGAGAAGGTCCCGTCCGTGAAACGTCGCAGACCGCGGCTTCAACTCAAGCCGTCGGAGGGCAGCGTCTGAGACCTGATACCAGCGGGCCGACGGTTCATCCGCTACCACGAACGAGAGCGTCCCGTTGTCCGGCGAGAGGAACCAATGGCGCTTCGTCTTCAGGATCACGAGCGGCCGATCGGTTCCAACACCTGGATCGACCACGCTGACGAAGATCGTTCCTTCAGGAAAGAAGCGATAGGCGGACCAGAGGAGAAATGCGGCATGCCGGACATTCTGCGGCGCAACGGCGTGCGTGATGTCGACGATGTGCGCGGAGCGTGCGCGGGAAAGAAGAACACCCTTCATCACTCCGACGTAGGGGTCGTTCGTTCCAAAATCCGTCAACAGGGCGAAGACCGGCGTGGAATGCGTGGGCGCCATGCGGAAGATCCCTACTTGATCGGAACCGCCTTGCCACGCTTCGCCGACTTGTAGATGGTATCCACCACCTTCATGCGGTGAAGCGCCTCGTCCCCCGTCGAGATGATCGGATGGAGTCCGCGCAGAGCGCCGATCCAATGCTTCAGCTCGTTTTCGTAGGACTTGCGGTGCAATTGCTGGGGCGTGTCGGTCGAAACGGGGGCGACATTGACGAGATTGTCATGCACGCGTTTGAGGATGCGGAAGGGATTGAGCGAACCGCTCCCGGCCGTCCCGAAGCAGTCGCAGTAGAAGAAATCGGAATTCGATTCAAACGACCAGCTCGCCTCGATGGTGAGGGTGGAACCGTTCTTCATCTTCAGATAGACGACCGCGCTGTCCTCGACATCCTTCGTCTGGTGTGAATACGTGTTGGCCGTGACCTCCTTCACTTCCGGATAGCCCATCATCCAGAACGCGAGGTCGAACATCACGATGCCGAGGTCGAGCACGACGCCCCCGCCTGAATGCGCCCGCTTCGTCAGCCAGTCCCGCTGCGGTGCGAGCCGCTTGAACCACCCGGCCTTCGCGTAGAAGATCTTCCCGAGCGCATTCTCCTCGATGAAGCTCTTGAGGATCATCGCGTCGGGGCGGAACCGATTGTTCATGCCCACCATCACTTGCGTGTGATGTTTCTTGGCAGCGGCAATGATCTCGACGGCTTCCTTTTCTGTTCGCGCCAACGGTTTTTCGACTAAGAGATGCTTTTTCGCTTCCAGCGCCGCGATCGATACTTCCTTGTGTCCGATCGTCGGAACGCACACGACGATGCCATCCAGCTCCTGCTCGGCTGTCAACATCCGTTCGAAGCTGTTGTAGTATCGACGAATGCCGAACTTCTGCGCAACGAATTGCGCCTTCGACCGGTCGATGTCACAGACCGCAACAACTTCGGCATCCTGGAATCGGGTGAGGATGGGAAGATGCGTGGTTTGTGCAATGGCGCCAAGGCCAATGATTCCTACTCGGGCTTTCTCCATGCATTCGCCTCGTGTTCTGCTACCGTGTGGTGCCGCCATGCAGGAACTCGCGAACGACGTCCGCGATTCCCGCGCTGTCCAGTTGTTGGAGCCGGTAGAGCTCCGCAGGAGTGCCATG
>JALONE010000350.1 GCA_025455125.1 Bacteroidota bacterium | reverse complement strand
TTTGTCGCTGCCGAAGCGCGACATCGCCTCTGTGTAACTCAGCCGCGGAAACGGCCGCGGGAGTTCGACACCCATGAGGTCCTTCCAGAGGTCTGCTGTCAGACCCTCGGCCATCTCTATAACGTCCGCCTCGTCGACGAACGACATCTCGACATCGATCTGCGTGAACTCCGGCTGGCGGTCGGCCCGAAGATCCTCGTCGCGGAAGCACTTCACGATCTGGAAGTACCGGTCGAACCCGGAGACCATGAGGATCTGCTTGTAGGTTTGCGGGGACTGCGGCAGCGCGTAGAATTTCCCATGATGAACGCGGCTCGGAACAAGGTAGTCGCGTGCTCCTTCGGGTGTGCTCTTCATGAGGATCGGTGTTTCGATCTCGATGAATCCGTGTCGATCGAAGTACTTCCGCGTCACTTGATACGCGTTGTGCCGCATCTGCATGTTCTGTTGCAGCCAGTTTCGTCGCAGATCGAGATAGCGGTATTTCAACCGGATATCTTCGCTGACGTCGATCTCATCCTCGATCGGGAACGGCGGCGTTTCTGCCTTGTTCAACACCTGCAGAGCATGGACCTCGACGTCGATCTCTCCCGTCGGCATCGCACGATTCACCATTCCTTCCGGTCGGGGGACAACGACGCCGGTGATCGAGAGGACAAACTCCGAACGGATGCTCTTGGCGGTTTCGTACGCTTCTGCGTACGGCTGTGGCGCGCAGACAGCCTGCGTCTTCCCGTGCCGGTCGCGTACGTCGATGAATATCACTCCCCCGAGATCCCGTCGGCCCTGGACCCAACCGGTCAGTGTCACGGTCTGCCCGATCTGCGCGCTTCGCAGATCACCGCATGTATGCGTCCGCTTTGCGAATGTGGTCACGTCCGTTTCCTTGTAAGCCATTTGCCGAATGGAAACAAAAATGCGAGAAGCCGCGCTCAGCGCAAGGACTTCTCGCATTGTCCGATGAACAACGTCAGCCGATGTGCGGCGTCAATTTGTCGATCAGCGCCTTCTTGGGTACCGCTCCGACCAGTTGATCAACGACCTTTCCGCCCTTGAAGACGAGGAGCGTTGGAATGCTCCGAATGCCGAACTTCATTGCGATCTGCTGGTTGTTGTCAACATCGACTTTTCCAACCTTCAGTTTCCCCGACAATTCCTTCGCCAACTCCTCGACGACCGGCGCGATCATTTTGCAGGGGCCGCACCATTCCGCCCAAAAATCGACGAGGACCGGGGTGGACGACTTGAGTACTTCCGCTTCGAAATTGGAATCTGTGACTTCGACTGGCTTCATGCTTCCTCCGTAACGCGTTAACCCTGCAAGCGGACCGAACCCGGTCCAAGCAGACCCTGCACCGCGGCTGAGAACTCTACCGAGGCATCGACTGTAAATTTCTTCGTTGAATATATCACATTATTGCCAAAACTGCCACCGACGACCTGCAGGTAGCAGACGCACTTTCCGCGAAATCGTTCCATGATGCGCGATAGTTCGAACAGGTTCTCCTCGGAGACCGTGTTGACGTCCACGGTCAGCAGAACGCTCTTCGTGAATTTCTTCCGAACCTCGTCCATCGCCACCACGTCGTTGACGATGACCTTGATCCCTCCTGCCCCGCCGTCATTCTTGCCGATCATCATCACCATCGAACCCGGCTGCAGCAACGCGCCGAACTTCTTGAAGGCATCCGCAAACACGATGCAATCAGCCTTGCCCGTGAAATCCTCCAATGTGATGAACGCCATCGTTTCGCCGCGTCGATCGATCTTCTTCTTGACGTCCCCGACGATGCCGCACACGCGAAGTGTTGCGTTCGCCTTCGCTTGCGCCGGTTCCCCCAGCCGGACGGACGCCAAGCCCTCGACCTCTTCGCGATACTTCAACAACGGATGACCTGAGACATAGAATCCGAGCACGGCCTTCTCGCGTTCGAGCGTGTCCTGATCGTTCCATGGGGGCGTTTCTTTCAGGCGAGGTCGAGCTTGAACGCGCGCCTCGCCCGAGTCGAAGAGTCCGGACTGACCGCGGCCGGAATGGCCTTGCGCTTGCTGACCGTGGCTTATCGCTGCCTCAGCGGAGGCAAAGAGCGCCGGTTGGTTCGACATGATGATCAATGAGATTCCCGCCAAGCCGAGAGCCTGAGCGCCAAGCAGGAAGGGGCTTTTGAAATGCCAGAGATCGGTTCTCCGAAGAAGGAAGAAGCTGGAGAACAGAGCGAAGCCGAGAAAGCCGATAAGCAATCCTATGATGTGGGGCGAGATGTTCAGCTCCCTGGCGAGCTTTGGGAACTGGTACCTGGCGTTTCCGAGGATGAACCAGGAAGCGAAATTCGCCACCCATGCGGCGAAAAGAAACCTCTTGAGCCAATGCGATGTTTCTCTATCCTGTCGTGCTACCTTTTCGGTTGACGAGACCCCTCTTTCTTGCACCGTTGTGAAAACGAGAAGAAAAAGCATAAGGGCGATTCCCGCTGCCACCAGGAAGGGAAGCCCCGCATACAGGCTGTAAAGAGCTCCTGAAAGGACCGGGCCGGCAAGAGTCGCGGCGGTCCACGACATATTGAACGAGCCAATGTCCCGGGCAAGGCCAGTCCCCGTTTGACGATCTGCGATCCACGCTTGCAGAGACGGCCAGTAGATCGAGAGGCAAAAACCGTTGACGACCGAAAGAGCCAGGATCATCCAGACTTCCCTCACTTGGGTCATGAGGAGGCACGTTGCAGAAAAAATAACAGGAGCCGCGATGATGAGGCGGCGCCGGCCAAGCCGATCCGAAAGACCGCCCATGAGATG
>JALONE010000349.1 GCA_025455125.1 Bacteroidota bacterium | reverse complement strand
TCTGGATTTGACGAAGCCGGGCGGCGCGATTGACTTTCCCTTCGTCGGTATCGGCTTCGCTCTTCGTATCACACAGGATCAGGCCCCGTACACGGTTCGGATGCCGTTCCACCGCACGCAGCGCGATGTACCCTCCCATCGAAAGACCGCACAGTACAGCGCGGTCGATGACCAGATGATCGAGCAGAGCGATGAGGTCGTCGACGAACAGCTCAATGGTGTAGTATCCGTCGGCGAGATCACTTGCGCCGTGGCCGCGGATGTCGTACGAGATCGCCCGGATGTTGTTCGGCAGGCTCCGCATCTGCGGCTCCCACATCTCGTGACTGAACGGGAAGCCGTGGATGAAGACAACCGGCAAGCCGGTTGGAAGGCCGCGTTCGACATAGTTCAACTGGATCTCATTCACCGGTATTCGCATGGTGTTCCTCGTGTGCGTTGCAGGACCTCAACGACGTCGTGAAGGATCGCTTCTGCTGCGTGAGGTCGTCCGAGTTTTCGAGCCGCAGCGGCAGCCGTCCGTATGCGGGTCGGATCGTCCAGCAGTTGTGACAGCTTGAACGAGAGTGCGCTGAGGCTTGTGGCCTTCCATCCGGCCCCCTGTTCCATGAGCAGGTCGGCGTTCCGACTCTCTTGTCCGGGGATGGGGTCGACAATGAGCATCGGAAGGCCCTTGGCCAATGCCTCGGAACTCGTCAATCCCCCCGACTTAGAAACAAGGAGATCGGCGGCATCCATCAATGTATGGACGTTCCGCACGAAGCCGAGCGCCTCAAGTCGAATGTGGGGAGGAACCGGGATCTGCGAAACCTCGGTCCGGGCGCGCTCGTTCTTCCCGCAGACCGCAATGAGCGTGTATCGTGCATTCTTCCGGGATTCCAGCGAATGAAGGATGCTCCGCACGACATCCTGGACCCGCCCGACCCCGAATCCGCCGAAGAGGGCAAGAACAGTGAAGGATCGTTCCGGCAAACCGAGTGCGCGCCGCGCGTTCGCGGGTGTGATCCGTTCGCGAAATTCTGGTTGCACTGGAATACCAGCGATGTGGATCCGGTCCGGAGTAATACCCTTTGATCGGAGCATCCAGGTTGACTCTTCATGGAAGACGGAATAGCGGTCGACGACCGGATCGATCCAGAGCGTATGAATGTCGAAATCGGTCGTGACGGCGAACACCGGAGCGTGAATACCGGCAGGACGCAACTCCGTCGATACGGACAGATATGGGAGGAAGTGCGTACAGATGATCGCGTCAGGACGTTCCTTCCGAAGTATTCCGAGGTACCCTCGGTAGTTGATGCGGTCGAACGCCTTGATCAATCCTTGCCGACGATACGGCGAACGTTCGGAATGTTGATAGAGGAATCCCCAGAACTCCGGCGTGTGGTTCACCATGGAGAGATACGATCCGCTGTAAAGACGCTTGAACAGCGGCGACGTCAGGTCGAGGATGTCGTGGTGGATCGTCTGGAGCGGGAGACCAGTGAGCGGTGCGGTGCGGTGCAATGCTTCGGCGGCGCGCACATGCCCTGCGCCTCCCGAGCAAGACATGATCAACACCTTCCACGGGGCTTGCGAACGGGAATCAGGAGCGCGCTTCCGGCGGCCGGGCATAGAATGCTTCCATGTGAGATTGCACATCCTGAAGGACCTGTTCGGAGGCGTCCCTCTCGAATTCGAGGAACAGCGTTCGATCCTCGACCCGGATGTGTGCCTCCAGACGTTTGCCGAACTCCGGGAGAAGCGAGGCGAGGCCGTCCGCATCCGCCCCTTCGATCTCTTCAACCGCGTGATGGAACCACCGATGGTCGTCGAGCAGCTTGGTGAGCAGGGTGCGCTGTACCGGCGTGTGCCGTTCGATCGCGGGGAACAGGATCTCCTCTTCAGCGCGAAAATGGCGCAGAAGGTGGGAGCGGTAGAATGTGGCGACAAGCTTGGCTTGCGTCAGCGGATCGTGCGACCAGAGGCGGAGCAATGCGCGGCGTCCCTGCTGCAAACGGACGGCGAGGAGCAGGGCATCATGGTGCTCTCGTGCGAGGGGGATGAGCGCCGGATGTCGTTTCGCCATGGCGGGGTTGATAAGACGGCTTCCCGCCGGAAGAGAGCGGCGGGAAGCCGTGGAAGAAGGCCTACTTCCGCTTTTCGATGGGGAGCCAATCCCGTTCGCCGGAACCCAGGAAGATCTGCCGCGGACGGGCGATCTTCTGTTCCTGGTCGAGGATGTGCTCTTCCCATTGCGTGAGCCACCCGGCCGTACGTGGAATCGCGAACAGCACAGGGAAAAAGTCGAGCGGGAAGCCCATCGCCTGGTAGATCAAGCCGCTATAGAAATCGACGTTCGGATAGAGCTTCCGCTTGACGAAGTATTCGTCTTCCAGCGCGATGCGCTCAAGCTCGAGTGCGATGTCGAGTTTCGGATTCTTTCCCGTCACCTCGAAGACCTCATACGCCAGTTTCTTGATCACCTTCGCGCGCGGGTCATAGTTCTTGTAGACGCGGTGCCCGAACCCCATCAGGCGGCTTCCCTTGCCTTCCTTCACGTCCTTGATGAAGCCGGGGACCTTGTCGATCGAACCGATCTCGTCGAGCATGTGGATGACCGCTTCGTTCGCGCCGCCGTGCAGGGGGCCCCACAACGCCGCCGCTGCTCCGGCCGTCGCAGAATAGGGATCGACATACGAACTGCCGATGCTGCGCATCGTATTCGCGCTGCAATTCTGTTCGTGGTCCGCGTGCAAAATGAACAGGACGGTCAATGCATGCTCCAGCACCGGATTGACCTTGAACTGTTCCGAACTCATGCGG
>JALONE010000348.1 GCA_025455125.1 Bacteroidota bacterium | reverse complement strand
GAAGTGCTCCTGGACGCCGTTGAGGAACTTCCGGACCGCGAGCGGCTCGTGATCACGCTGTACTACTACGAGGAATTGACGTTCAAGGAGATCGGACGCGTGCTTCAGCTTTCGGAGTCCCGCGTGTTTCAGATCCATTCGGAAGTGCTGCAGATGTTGCGAGAGGCATTGCAGGAAGACTGATGGAGGGGAAGATGCCATATCGACGGACGTCACCCGAGCCGAAACTTCATGTCGGCCATACGATCCCCCACGGACCTTCTGTGGTGGAGGAGATCATGTCGCTTGTGAATGATCCGGGGACGAGTGTCGCCAAGCTCTCCGCAGTTCTGATGCAGGAACCTGCGTTGATGCGCAACATTCTGCGCAAGGCGAATACGCCGGTCTTCGGCTTCAAGCAGCGCGTTCGGTCCGTCGATCTTGCGATCGTCCTGCTAGGATTCGATGTGCTGAAGCGAACGGTTTCGAGCGTACTCATCCACGGCGCGTTGCGCAAGATGGTGGATGCGCTGTTCCGCTACGAGGAGTATTGGAATCACTCCGTCGCATGCGCGATCATCTCCCGCTATCTCGCGGAGAAGTCGAAGAAGGCGGATCCGGACACCGCGTTCGTCGCAGGATTGTTCCACGACATCGGGCACATGATGGTGAGGCAGCCGGCATCGTTCGCGGCCGCCGCGGGCGCGACGCGCAGCGCTAGTCCGCTTCCTCATGAAGAACTGGCAGCGCGAGTCGTGGAGAAATGGCAATTTCCTGCCGGGATCGTGGATGCTATTCGATTCCACCATGATCCGATGGCGGCGAAGGAAGAACCGGTGTTGGCTGCCATTGTGCATGTGGCCGATGTTCTCTGCCACACCACCTCCATCGCTCGTTTCAATGTTGAATCAGTCCCCGTTTGGTCAACAAGGGCATTGGAACTGCTGGGATTGGAGTCAGAGGATGTGCGAATTGAGCGCATAACCGCCTACTGCGGATCGATGGATCTTCCGCTCGCGGAAACGCAGGATTTTGCGCGATTGGTACGGGAGTTGAAACAGAGTCTACTCGAGGGGATGTCAAATTTACCGGACGATCAGAAGGTCGTGATGGCTCTGAGCTACTATGAAGGGCTGACGTCAACGGAGATCTCCAAGGTTGTGGCCAAAGATGAAGGACTGGTGTCGCGGCTCCATGCCGACGCCATGGAGACGTTAAAGAAGCTGATGCTGAATCGCGCGTGAGCGGAGCGGACGAATGATGACCCCAGAACAGATCAAGGAAAAGATCAAATCGATCATCCAGCTGCCGGCCTTGCCAGCGGTTGCGATGGAGGTGGTGGAGCTCGTCGACAACCCGAAGACGAGCGCCTCGAAGCTGGGGAAGGTCATTTCCTCCGATCAGGCGCTCACCGCCAAGGTGCTGAAGATCGCGAACTCTCCCTTCTACGGATTTCCCAAGAAGATCTCGACGATCGATTTTGCCATCATCGTTCTCGGGTTCGACGCGCTGAAAGAGATCGTCATCAGCATCTCGCTCGTCAGCTCCTTGCAGAAGAAGTCAGACAACTTCTTTGACGCGAAGACCTTCTGGGATCACTCCATTTCGACCGGTGTCGTCGCTCGGCGTCTCGCGCGCGACCTCGGCTATCGGATCAGCGGCGAGGTGTTCGTCGGTGGGTTGCTCCACGACATGGGCGTCTCTGTCCTGCACCGGTACTTCAACAGCGAGTTCTCCCGCATCATCGAGATCACCCGAGAGACCGATCTGAACATCCTCGAGGCGGAGGAAAGCGTGATGGGGGTGACGCATGGCGAGGTCGGCGGCTGGCTCGCCGAGCGGTGGAATCTCCCGGAGCATCTTGCGGAAGCCATCGCGTTCCATCATGTTCCGGCGAAGGCGCAGATCAATCCCGACCTCGTCGCACTGGTCCACTGCGCCGATATCATGTCGCTCCAGATCACCAGGCAGCAGATCGACTGGGACAAGGGGATCGAGTTCGATCCGGCCGCGCTGGAACGGCTGCGGTTGAACGATCCCGATGTGCTGAACGGCTACATGAACACCTACGCGGAGGTGTTGAAAACGGACATCGAACAGGTCACCGCCCTTTCCGGCATGGGTGCGTAGGAGAATCCCGTGACCATCCGAAAACAGCCCGCGAAACGCAAGAACCGTTCCGACCTCATCGAAGAAGCGATCCCGCAGTTCGAATCGTTCCTGGAGAGTCGGGAAAAATACATCAAAGCGCTCGAATCGACCATCACCGCCTTGACGCAGGAAAACAAGAACTTCAACCAGAACAACCTGGACATCCGTAATTCGATCGACGAGTTGGTGGCGATGCAACGGTTGTCGAATACGATCAGCACCGCGACGAGTGCGGATGCCATCCTCGGCGCTCTGAACGAGCTCACGGAACAGGTCATCCCCGTCCTGGATTGCAACATCTTCCTGATCGATGAGACGAATAAGCTCGTCTCCCTTTCCCCGAAGGAATCGCCGCGCCTGCACCGCGAAGCGCAGGAACAGCTGGAGAACGGGATCGCGGACTGGGTCTTTTCGGAGAAGAAGACGGTCATCATTCCCGACCTTGACAGCCTCATGGCGGAAGGGACTCCGAAGAACTTCGTCATCGTCCCACTCATTCTGCGGAACGAAGGGATCGGGATCTACCTCATCCACACGACCAAAGCCCAGCAGGAATTTTCGAACCAGGACATTCAGCTTCTGACCGTGCTCGCAAATCAGGCGGCGGCCGGCGTCGAGAACTGGCGCGCCTACGATCAACTGCTGAAAGCCAATCAACAGCTGAAGGCGTCTGAAGCGCAGATGATCC
>JALONE010000347.1 GCA_025455125.1 Bacteroidota bacterium | reverse complement strand
ATAAGCCATGCTCATTCTCAGCCGGAAACTCGACGAGAGTATCATGATCGGCGACGACGTCGTCATCAAGGTCGTAGCCGTTCACGAAGGAAGTGTGAAACTGGGGATCGAAGCCCCCAAGTCCGTACGGATCCTCCGGACGGAATTGTACGAGGAAACAGAAAAGAGCAACGTGCAGGCGGCCGCGGTCCCGAAATCAACCGCGGTCGAGGCGGCACGGCGTCTGGGAAAGTCGGCTCCGGCTCCCGGAGTCTCCACCGCCGTCCAGCCGAAGGAGAAGGGACGCTCGTAACGCACAGGTGAATCATGTTTGTCATCATTGGAATCGCGGTCGTCATCATCGGCGTGGTGGGCGGGTTCGTCCTCGAAGGCGGGCCCGTGCTCATCCTCATGCAGTGGGTGGAGTTCTTGATCATCGGCGGTGCGGCCATCGGTTCGCTCCTGGTCGGCACGCCCCTCCCCGTCTTGAAGAAGATGCTGGGCAGCGTCGGCAAGGTCTTCAAAGGGAGCGGGATCTCGAAAGTGGAGTACTTGAATCTTCTCAAGACCATGTTCGAGTTGTTCAGCATCGCCCAGCGCGACGGCCTGATCAACATCGAGCCGCATATCGAGGACCCGGCGAAGAGCTCGGTATTTTCGAAGAACAAATTCCTGCTCAGCAACCATCATGCGCTGCACTTCTTCACGGACACGATGAAACTGCTGCTCGGCGGGGGCGTTCCGCCGCATGACCTGGAAGCGATGCTCGATGCGGACCTTGACTCGCATCACCTCGAAGAGGCGCACGCGCCCAGTCTGATCCAGAAGATGGGGGATGCCCTGCCGGGTCTCGGCATCGTCGCAGCGGTCCTCGGCATCATTATCACGATGCAGGCGATCGACGGCCCGCCGGAAGTGATCGGCCACAAGGTTGCGGTAGCACTCGTCGGCACATTCGTGGGTATTCTCGCCTCCTACGGGTTCGTCCAGCCGATCGCGACCCACCTCGAGTTGTTGAGCCAGTTCGAAAGCCGGTACTTGGAATGCATCAAGGCGGGCATGGTCGCATACGCAAAGGGAAATTCCCCCATCGTCGTTGTCGAATTTGCACGCCGCTCCATCTTCTCCACGGACCGACCGTCGTTTGTGGAGGTTGAAAAGGCGATGCGCGAAGCGCGCTCTCAGGCGTCGAAGTAGGCTCAACCATGGCAGACCACAAACACGAGATCCCGATCCGGATCATCAAGAAGAAGCACGGCGGCCACGGTCACCACGGCGGCGCATGGAAGGTCGCGTACGCAGACTTCGTGACCGCCATGATGGCGCTCTTCATCGTTCTCTGGATCGTCGGACAAAGCAAAGAGGTGAAGTCGTACGTCGCCAACTACTTCAAGGATCCCGGCGCGTTCATGGAGAACACGAAGGGGGGTGGGATGCTCGACGGCGGCGCGCTCATCGGCCGCGACCAAGAGGTCGACCCGATGCTGAAGCGCGAACGGGAGACCCTCGAGAAGATGGGCAACGAGATCATGTCTGGCATCTCGCAGGATGCCTCACTCGCGAATCTGGCCAGCCAGGTCAAGATCGAGATCATTCAGGAAGGATTGCGCATCGAGCTCCTTGAAGGAGCGAAGACGGTCTTCTTCGACGTCGGAACGGCAACCTTGAAGCCGGAAGCCGTCCGCGTTCTCGGGATCATCGCGGCGCAGATCGGGAAGCTGGCGAACAAAGTCGCGATCGAGGGGCACACCGATGCGCGGCCGTACTCGCGGCAAGATGGATACGGCAACTTTGAATTGAGCGCCGACCGGGCGAACAGCGCACGACGCGTGATGACCGGCCGGGGACTGCGCTCCGGACAAGTGGACGAAGTGCGCGGCTACGCCGACACGCGTCTTCGAAACGTGAAGGACCCGTTCGATGTCGCAAACCGTCGGGTCAGCATCATCATCAAGAATGAGGCGAAACAGCGTCATGAAACCGAAGCCCCTCGTCCTGCTCGTTGAAGACGATGCAACGCAGCTGCAGTTCGCGGCAGCGATCATCCGCTCCACCGGGCGGTTTGACGTGGAAACGGCGCAGACTGCCGAAGATGGGTTGAAACTCGCGGAACAGTCGAAGCCCGACCTGATCGTCTCCGACAACTATCTTCCCGGTGAGACCGGTGTGGAGTTCTGCAAGCGGATCAAGGGGCACCCGTTCCTCCGCAACACGCTCTTCATGCTGTTGACCTCGGAGAATGAGGTCGGACACAAGATCCTCGCCGTCGACCTCGGCGCGGACGAATACATCTCCAAGCCGTACAACCCGGATGAACTGTTGACGCGCATTCGAGCGCTCGTGCGGATCGGCGAACTGCAACGGGAACTCGCTGCGGAAGGGGAGGAGCTTCGATGGGCGAACGACATGCTGCGTTCCACCATCGACGGCGTGACGCATCTCCTTGCACGCGTCATCGCCATCCGCGTCCCGAACGCGTCAGGCCGCGCCGATGCGGCCGCCAACCTGGTCCGCTGGATGGCCGACCGGATGCACATCGACCGAAAAACGCATGATCAACTGGAACTGGCCGCACGTCTGCACGAGATCGGCAAGATCGGGCTCCCCGACGACCTGCTCCGGAAGGTGCTTGGCGATCTGAGCCCTGCAGAGTTGACGCACATGTCGGAGTTCGCTCTCGTGGGGCAACGGATCATGGAAGGGATCACGGAGTTCGAAGAGATCGCGCGATGGATCCGCCATCAGCTGGAGAACTTTGATGGGAGCGGCTACCCCGACCGGTTGCGCAACGAGGAGATTCCGATGCCGGCACGGATCCTCCGCGCGGTCAACTTCATGGAGTTG
>JALONE010000346.1 GCA_025455125.1 Bacteroidota bacterium | reverse complement strand
GAACGTCCATGCGGTCACGCCGGAAGACGTCCAGAAGACAACGCAGAAGTACATTCGGGACGAAGACATGGCGCTGGTCATCGTCGGCGACAAAGCGAAAGTCGAAGAGCAGATCAAGGACTTTGTGAAGGCGAATCCCGAGGGGAAGTAGAATGTGATCGCCGTATGAGGCCCACAATTGCTCAGAAGCCCTGATTCCATGTCAGGGCTTCTTTTTTTTTAAACAGGGGGGAGAGGAACTCCAGGCATCTGAATGAGGTTGCATTAGAAGGTGAGGCGTCGCCAACTCATTCACTTTCTCCTAGGAGCTACACATGAGGTCTCTGCTCGTTTTCGGCATGGTTGGGATCGCTGTATACATCCTTTCACCTTCGACTTCCCTGGAATCGCGTCCATCTTTCAATGGGACAACCGCGGGATGCGGGGGAGGCGGTTGCCACGCCTCGCAGAGTGGGATTGTTTCAGCGTCGACAGATGGGTTGACGGTCACGGTCACTCTCACTGGTTTGACGAGCGGCAATGTCGGTGGCGAGCTCGTAGATGGCAGTGGCACTGTTGTCGCCCTCAACAATTCAACGTCTCAAAATCCATTTACGCTGACGGCTCCGGGTGCCGGAACCTACACCGTGAATGCGGGATTCAAGTCGCCCTCTTTGGTGTGGGAATCAAAACAAGTGACGCTCACACCCACAGGTGTGGAACGATCTGCGCCGGCTGGCAGCATCCCGCAACAACCTCGCCTGAATCAGAATTATCCGAATCCGTTCAATCCCACATCAACGATTGAGTACTTCCTCCCAATGGATGCGGCTGTCTCGCTGGAAGTCTTTGACCAGCAAGGGCAGCATGTGCGGACGCTCGTTTCACATCGTCAATCTGCCGGCCACCATGCTGTACGCTTTGATGCAGATGGGCTTGCCAGCGGGGTCTATCTCTATCGGCTCACGGCGGGTCAAGCTGCGGTCATCAAGAAGATGGCGCTTGTACGCTGACTCAAGAACCCGATCAAGAGCGTCTCGGATATTGTCCCGAGCGCTCTGCTGTCGCATGAAGTGATCGCGTGCTATCGTGACAGCAACATCTTCGTTGCGAATATCTGCGAACCCACCTCGAGCCTTGAAATGTACACCCCGCTCGGTAGCCCCGCTGCATTCCAGCGAACGCGATACGTCCCTCCCGCTTGCATCCCTTCCACCAATTTCGCGACCTCACGACCCAGAAGATCATAGACGGTCAGTCTGACGAAGAGTGACTGTCTTCCAATCCCGGCCACGCGGTACGAGAGCACGGTCTCCGGATTGAATGGGTTCGGGAAGTTGTGTTCCAATTCAGAGTTCGCGGGCACACTGGAATTGTCGTGTTCGGCGATGATCCCTGTTGGGATCCCCAGATAGGTTGCGATGCCCGTCAGAATCGCCTTCGCGGTCGTATCGTACGCGCCCGCAGCAGAACAGTTCATGTCTTCATATGTCAGCGCGAGCACGCTCGCACCATGATTGAACCAGAACCAGCTTTCGGGATACACGGTTGCCGGGGCGGATGTCCAGCTTACGTAGTACGTGTACGGTTCGATCCCGGTCGGGTACGCCGCCCTGACCGCTCCGATGAATTGCTGCTGCATCGCCGCGAAGGTGGCGGAGGTCCCGGCTTCGGCGTGGTAGACAAAATACCGCTTGCAGGAGAGGGCAGAATGCATATTCAGCGCGATGACGATGGGATTCGACGCGGCCATCAAGAGCTGAAAGTGAGCGCGTAGTGCTTGCACTTCAGGTTCTCCGGGAACAGCGGTCCAGTTGCTTTCAAGGTCGATCCCGTGTGCATTCTGCCGTGCGAGGCCGAGTTCCACTCCGTCCGGATTGTACAGGGGGAGAATATTGAAGATGCAGCGTCCGCGGAGCGCCCTTCCAATGGCGTTGTCCGAAAGGAGCAGCGCGATCATCTGGTTCGTGACGTGCGTGCTCTGCACCTCCCCCGGATGCGTCCGTGCATGGATCCAGATGCGCGTCCGGGGCAATGTGGCAACGGCTGTGTCTTCGATGGTCACACGGAAGAGGGTTCGCGATTGGACGCTCGCCCCGATCGAATCGACGGAGACGAACGGGGACGCCCTCCATCGGTCGAGATCAGCGAGGAGTGAATCGTACCCGTATCCCCAATTCCCGGCGACAGACGAAAATGAAGGGAAGGCGTTCCCCCCCAAGCATCCGCATGGATCGTTAGGGTCCGGCAGGATCGCTTGCGCAAGCGCCGTGTGGCTCAGCGTCAGAGCGAGGATTGTGAGGAACAGGGGTCGGGTCGCATTCATTCGGATTTCGATCAATTGACGGAAGATGTTTGAAGATCGTGAAGGATCAACAGAAATCAAAACGTGGTGAGGCTCGTAGCGACCGCTTGATGCAGAACAGGGTGGGCGCTATATTAGCGCAGTATGGATTTCTCTGTCGCGACGGTGGGAGGTCATCATGAACGGTCATACTTCGTCATCACCCGCCCCATTGGCCGCATCGGATCGAAGGAAAGGGCGAATGAAACGATTCGCGGCCGTGATGTTCCTCCTCCTCCTTGCCGGCGGCGTGGTTGTTCTTCAGACTTTCATGCATGATCCGCGTGAGGACTTCGTTGCCAGGAAAGGCGCGCTCACGTCCGCGGAGTATCGCGAATTCGGCGAAGACGTCCACTTCACGAAAGCGGACCTGACGCTCCGAAGCACCAGCGGCTTGCGGGTGGAATGCGGTGTGCTCATGCCCAAGGCTCCGTCCGCCCGCGTTCCCGCGTTCATCTTGCTCGGCGGAAAGAAGACGACGCAGTGATCGTTGCGCTGGATTATCTGTATGATCCGCGTCCGTCCTACACTGTTGTGGAATTTCTCTCCGATATTCCGGCGGCGCGACGCGCACTGCTCGATATGGCCCCATCGGTCATGCTGACCGTCGACTGGTTGTCGAACCTGCCCGTCGTCGACACGAGCCGCATCGTGATCATTGGATACAGTTTCGGCGCGCCGATCGTTCCTGTGAGTATGACGTTGGACATGCGCATTGATCTGGCCGTGATGGTCTACGGCGGCGGAGATCTTGAATCGCTCATCCATCATAACGTGCGCCGGTTTGAAGGAGAGGCATTCAGCCGCTTGGTTTCATTTACCGGCGGACTGCTTCTCCGACCCGTCGAGCCATTGCGATACGTGGATGAGATCTCACCCCGCACGCTGATCATGATCAACGGAACGCAGGATGAACAGATCCCGCGCAAGAATGTCGAGGAACTGTTCGCACGCGCGAATGAGCCGAAACGGCAGGTCTGGATCGAGTCAGGACATGTTCATCCGTCGAAGACGGACTTGACGAGGCAGATCATTCGCGCCATGAAGGAGGAACTGGCCCACCTGAACATTGTGGCGGAGTGATCGTCGCGGGGATGGCGTTAATGTACCCGTGGAAAGCGGTTGAGGTGTGCCGTGATGACCGCGAGCAGTTTGGAAAAGGAGAACGGCTTCTCGATGAACTCGTCCCCGGTCATTTCCCGCCCGAGGCGGCCTTCGATGGCATCGCTGTTGCCGGTAAGAAAGATGATAGGAATGGACTTGAAGTCCGGATCGGCGTTCAAAGTGTCTTGGAACTGGAAGCCCGTCATGCCGGGCATTTCGACATCGCAGATGATGAGGTCGGGACGCTCGTTGCGAACGAACTCCAGCGCCGTCGGACCGTTTTCCGCCCCCGCTGTATCAAAACCGGAACGCTTCAGCGCTTCCCGGACAGCGAGCAACGTCGCGGGATCGTCGTCGACGACAAGAATGGTGGGCATGCTCGATCCTCCATTACGGTTGGCAATTAAAGGATACGCAAGCGACGGTTCAATGTCAACGGAGGAGAACCATGCGGATCGTTTGCGTGTTGCCCCCTACGGCAAGGCGACAGAAATAGATGCCACTCGGGTGGCTTCTGGCTTCCCACCGGATTGCATGCCTTCCGGCCACCTGCTCCCCGCTGACCAAGACCGCGACTTCCCGGCCCAGAAAGTCGAACACCTGCAGGCGCACATCGTTGGCCTGTGATACACGGCCCGCGCGTGAAAAGGGCACTTGGTAAGTG
>JALONE010000345.1 GCA_025455125.1 Bacteroidota bacterium | reverse complement strand
TCTTTATCGCGTTCGGGATCAAGTCGGCGATCTTTCCGTTGTATTTCTGGCTCCCCGCATCCTACCACACATTGTCTGCGCCGTTGGGTGCGCTCTTTGCCGGATTGCTCACGAAGGTCGGCGTGTATGCGCTGTTCCGTGTGTTCACGCTGGTCTTTGCTCCGGCGATGACGCAGCTGCAGGGTGTGGTCCTGGTTGTGGCCGCGTTCACGATGGTTGTCGGCGTGTTCGGCGCGGTGATCCAGTACGAAGTGCGGCGCATTCTCTCGTTCCACATCATCAGTCAGATCGGATACTTCATCTTTGCGCTCGGCATCTTCACACCGATCGGTCTCGCCGCAGGCGTGTTCTACTTTGTTCATCACATCATTGCGAAGTCGAATCTTTTCCTTGTTGCCGGCGCGATGGAACGAGTGACCGGGTCTGCCGATCTGCGGCGCATGGGGGGACTGTATCGCGAGCATCCGCGGCTGGCCATCCTCTTTCTCATCCCGGCGATGGCGCTTGCCGGATTCCCGCCCCTCTCCGGATTCTGGGCGAAGTTCTCCGTCATCTACGCCGGCTTCGAATCGAAGCTGTGGGCCGTCGGCGGGGTGGCATTGTTCGTCGGATTGCTGACCATCTTCTCGATGATGAAGATTTGGTCGGAAGGATTCTGGAAGAATCGCCCCGTGGAGGACACGCCATTCAAGGATGTGGAATCGACGGGACGGCTCGATGTGTGGACGCTCGCGCCGATCGCGTTCCTTGCGGCGCTTTCGGTGTTGATGGGACTGTTCGCCGGTCCCGTGTTCGACGTCATGGTTCGTGCCGGAGAACAGCTGATGCATCCTGCTGCGTACATCAACGCCGTGCTGGGAGAGAGCCGATGAATCGCGTGTTCTCCAATGTGCTCCTCGCGCTCGCCTGGGTGCTGATGACCGCCACGATCTCGGTGGAGAACTTCATCGCCGGTCTCGTGTTCGGCGCGCTCATGATCAGCCTGCTCCCTGCAAAGGGAACCAAGAAGCGGTACGGATGGAAACTGCTGTACGTGCTCAGCTTCCTCGGCTATTTTGCGGTGGAGGTGGTGAAGGCGAACGTGCGGCTCATTCGGTTCGTTCTCGGCCCCAACACGACCATGCGCCCCGCAATCGTGCGCGTTCCGGTCGACCTGAAATCGGACCTTGCCCTTACGGTTCTTGCAAACGTGCTGACACTGACGCCCGGCACGCTGAGTTTGGATATCGCGGAATCGCGCGATGCGATCTTCGTACATGTCATCGACACCGAATCGGCCGAGGCATTGCGGCGTGAAGTGACGGAAGGATTCGCGCGCCGTGTGAAGGAGATCCTGGAATGAACAACCTCCAGTACATCCCGTTGGTCCTGCTTGCAATTGTCGCCGTCGCGTTCGGTCTTTCGTTCATCCGATTCATGCTCGGGCCAAGCCGGGCGGACCGAGTGATCGCGCTCGACACGCTGACCATCGTCGCGATCGGAGCCGCGCTAACAACCGGAGTGTGGACGCGCAGCGTCTTCCTGCTTGACATCGGATTGCTGCTCGCTCTGCTGGCCTTTGTCTCGACCGTGGCATTTGCGTACTACCAGGAACGGAGGAACGACCGATGAACGAACCGATCGGGCTCTTCATCATGGGCGCGGGGGCTCTGCTGATGGTGTTTGCGGGCATCGGACTTCTCCGAATGCCGGACTTCCTGCTTCGACTTGCGGCAACGAGTAAGTCCAGCTCGCTCGGGATCGCGTTGATCGCGGTCGGTACGGCCTTGTTCTTCTGGGACGACGGTGTCACGCTGCGCATGGCGGCGATCGTGCTGTTCGTGTTCCTCACGGCGCCGGTGGCGTCGCACATGATCGGCCGGGCGGGATATCGATCGGGGACGCCGTTGTGGCATGGCACGACGATCGACGAAATGGGACGCGACGAGACCGGGAAAGGAATACGCGGATGAACCGATCGACGGGACAGATCGAAGCATACATCAGCGAGGAGATCACCAAGTTCGAGCGGGAATATATGGGGCGCGGACCGCACCGGACGCGCACGTACGTGATGGATGACATTGTTGTCGTTCGTCTGGAGGGAGTACTCACGCCGGCCGAACAACAACTCGCGAAGGATGAAGCAGGCGTGAAACTGTTGAAAGAGGTTCGCGCGACGCTGATCGAGCAAGCACACGACCGGCTGAAGGAGATCGTCCGGGAGGGAACAGGGCGCGAGGTGCTCTGCATGCATTCCGACATCAGCGCACGCAGAGGCGAGCGGGTGGTGGTCTTCACCTTGCGCCCAGAGGCTTGATCATCGGGGAACTTTTCCCGATCGGCCGCGGTTTTACGGATTACAGACGGGAGACAACCCGCAAGGCGTTCCTTGATGGTGGGATGGGAAGCCAGGTGGAGTGTAAACCGGCATTCAGACGACGCTTCGGCGTTGTGGATGCCGGTTTTTTGTTTTCCGGAACCAATGCCGTGATCGCTGCATCCAATTGTGAGGAGGACGTATGCAGAGCATCGAAGAAGCTGTCCGGGACTATCTGGCGACGCATTTTGCCGAGTATCCGCAGTCGCTTCGGGTCTCGCTGGAAGGAGAGGAGATCAGCGTCAACGTCGTTCGTCCTTTTCCGCCGGCGGAGCTCCGATTGATGTACAATCACAGCGACAGCGAGTCGTTTCACCGGTATTATTCGAAGATGTTCAAAAACACCGAGCAGGATCTCAAGGAACGGGTCGGCCGGCTGATCGGCTGCCCGATCAAGGATGCGGCCTTTGTGATCAATGCGGCGAAACAGGAACTGGATATTGTACTGACCAAGGATCAAGGAACCAGGAGGATACCATGAATACGCTTCGCACCGT
>JALONE010000344.1 GCA_025455125.1 Bacteroidota bacterium | reverse complement strand
AGACCGTTGCCGCTGGCGGTGTCGTTGCGGGCCTTGTGGTCAAGGGACAGGCGGGGATCAGCAGAAGTCAGATCGATGGATTGACGGAATACGTCAAGTCGCTCGGAGCGGGCGGGTTGGTCTATCTTCGTGCTCGAGGCGGGAAGGTGGAGTCTTCGGTTGATAAGTTCCTGAAGCCTGAGGAAGTCGACAGAGTTGCGAAGACATTGGGCATGGTTGCGGACGATCTCGGATTGATCGTGTCCGGACCGCGCACCAAGGCTCTGAGCGTTTTGGGATCATTGCGTCTGGAATTGGCTCAACGGTACAACCTCATCGAACCGGGGAAATGGAATTTCCTCTGGGTCACGGACTTCCCGCTGCTGGAGTACAGCGCGGAAGAGCAACGGCACATTGCGGTGCATCATCCGTTCACTGCGCCGAACCCCAACGATGTCCCCTTGCTCGAAAAGGAGCCTCTGAAGTCGCGCGCGCGCGCGTATGATCTCGTACTGAATGGGACCGAACTTGCGGGGGGGAGCATCCGCATTCATGATTCATCCCTCCAACAGAAGATGTTCTCGCTCATGGGCATCGGTCCGGAAGAGGCGAAACGGAAATTCGGATTCATGCTCGACGCGTTCAAATTCGGGGCTCCACCCCACGGCGGGATCGCATTCGGATTCGACCGGCTCATCATGCTAATGACAGGCAGCAAGTCGATCCGCGATGTCATCGCGTTTCCCAAAACGGCAAGTGCGATGTCCCTGATGGATGATGCGCCTTCGACCGTCGACACACGCCAACTCGACGAATTACACATTCAGGTCCGAGGATGATATCAACAGACATCAAAGCACGCATGAACGCGGAGCGACAGAAACTGCTCGCGCTCAAGGACTATCTCGCGCTCGAGAAGAAGCAGGAGGAGGCCGGATCGCTTGAAGCGAAGACGACCGATGCAGGATTCTGGAACGATAACGCTGCCGCACAGAAGGTCATCCAACGTCTCAACGTCCTCAAGGAATGGATCGATGCGTGGAGCGCGCTGGACGCGCGAGCGAAGGATATCGAAGGACTGATCGAACTCGCCGATGAAGCCAACGATGTCTCCATCGAGGCAGAGATCGGCGCGGACCTGAAAAAATTGGAGTCCGGCATCGAGCGGCTCGAGTTGAAGAATATGCTCAGCGGGCCGGACGACGAAAAAGGGGCCATGCTGGTCATCCATTCCGGAGCGGGCGGGACCGAAGCGCAGGACTGGGCAGAGATGCTGCTTCGCATGTGACGGCGAAGGAGCGGGCATCAAGAGCGAGACGGTCGAGGTCATCGGGAAATACTCGTACGGGTATCTGAAGGCGTAGATCGGAGTGCATCGGCTGGTTCGCATCTCACCCTTCGACGCCAATGCTCGACGACACACATCCTTCGCATCCGTCTTCGTGTATCCGGAAGTTGAGGACGATGTCGAGATCGAGATCAATGTCGCGGACCTGAAGATCGATACCTACCGGTCAGGCGGAAAGGGGGGACAGAACGTCAACAAGGTGGAGACCGCGGTCCGGATCACGCACATCCCCACAGGCGTCGTCGTGGCTTGCCAACAGGAACGATCGCAGTTTCAGAACCGCGAACGGGCGATGAAGATGTTGAAATCCCGCCTCTATCAGTTGCGACGGGAGGAAGAGGAAGCCCGGCTGAATGCGGTGGAAAGCACGAAGAAGAAGATCGAATGGGGAAGCCAGATCCGTTCCTACACCTTCCAACCATACCAACTCGTGAAGGATCACCGGACGGCGACCGAAAATGGTGATGTCCAAGCCGTGATGGACGGCGAGATCGACGAGTTCATCCGCAGCTATCTACTGAGTTCTGCTCCCACCAAGGAAGGATGACGCACCGCGTGTTCCGCCGCAAGCCACAATTTCCGATCGCCCGGTTCATTGCGTGGCGGCATTTGATGTCGGGACACAATCGGCGATTCATCTCGTTCATCACCGTTATCGCGACCATCGGCATCATGCTGGGCGTAGCCAGTCTCATCATCACGCTCTCCATCCTCGACGGATTTGAACGAACGATCAAAGAGAACGTAGTGAGCTTCACCGCACACATGCAGCTGTTCGCATTCCAGAATCAGGTGTTGCCGGAATATGAAGCGACGCGGCGCGCGGTGATGGAGCGCAATCCCGAGGTTGTCGAAATGGCGCCCTATCTCTCGCGCGAGGGGATGATCCGCTCGAAGACGGATATCGATGGTGTCGTGATCAAGGGAGTCGATCCGCAGAACGACATTTCGGCGGCGAAGCGCCGGCTCGTCGAAGGGATCTATGACCTGGAGGAGCCTGAGCGGGGCCTTCAGAAGGTCATTCTCGGAAGGCGGCTGGCGGATAAGCTTGAAGCGGTTGTCGGAGGTCGGGTGGTGGTTTACGCCTTGGGAGGCCCCGCGTTGTCTCTCGCGCAGGCACGCGTGATGCAGCTGGAGGTGGCAGCGATCTACGAAACGGGTATGGCCGATTACGATGGATCCGTGGTGTACGTAAACCTCACGACGGCACAGCGGCTGTTTCAGGTGGGGAGAATGGTCAGCGGATTCGACATTCTCGTTTCCGACCAAGGCGCACTCGAGGGACTTGCGCGGCGCATTCCGGAACAACTCGGCTATCCCTACTACGCCCGGACGATGTATCAGATGTACCGCAATCTGTTCACGTGGATCGATCTGCAGCAGAAACCTATCCCGATCATTCTTGGGCTGATCATCATCGTCGCGACCGTGAACATCATCGGGACGGTGCTCATGATGGTGATGGAAAAGGCGCGTGAGATCGGCGCGCTCCGGACGCTCGGCATGAAGAAGGCGGCCCTTCTCCGCATCTTTCTGACGCAGGCCTTGCTCATCGGCGCGATCGGAACGCTTGCAGGGAATGTGTTGGCCTTCGTTGTTTGCTGGCTGGAGTTGAAATACCGGTTCTTCGCGCTCCCCTCCGGCATCTATTTCATGACCCATGTGCCGATCGAACTCTCCGTCCTCAATTTTCTCGTCGTGAGCATTCTGGCGGTCGCCATGACCTTGCTCGCGGCGTATCTCCCGGCGCGTTTCGCATCGAAGCTCGACCCGGTTGCGCTGATCAGATTTCGATGAAGACCTATCCGCGCTCCATAGCGATTCGCTATCTCGTCTCTCGTCGTTCGTTCGGACTTGTGACGGTGCTGTCGGTCATTTCCGTCGCGGGCGTGACCATCGGCGTCGCGGCGCTCGTCGTGGTCCTCTCCGTGTTCAATGGGTTCCAGAACTTGGTGACCGGGATCCTGGTGGGATTCGACCCGCATGTCCGGATCGAACGACAGGTGCGGTCGGATACATCGGACTATGACGGCGTTCGGCAGAGCCTGCTCCGGAATCCCGATGTCCGGGGCATTGCAGCATTCAGCGCCGGCAAGGCGCTCGTCGTCTCACGCGGTCTGAATCGTGTGATCACCGTCCGAGGGATCGAACCGGAACACCTTCGAGCGGTCTCCGGGTTGACGGAGAAGATCGTCCTCGGCTCGGCGGACTTCGAGGGAACGAATCGCAACGGGATCATCCTCGGCATGGTGCTCGCCGATCGGCTCGGCGTTGTCACCGGTGACACCATCTCGTTGGTCAGTCCGGCGGGCGCGGAGGCGGCAACATTGACGCTTGGCGTTCCGATCATCAGGAGGTTTCAAGTCATCGGCCTGTACGAAACCAACAATAAGGATTATGATTCGTTCTACGCCTTCACGACGTTGGCGAATGCGCAGACGCTCTTCAACGCAGCGGGACGCATCGACGGCCTTGACATCCGCCTTGATGCCTCGAACGAAGCCGTCGGATTCGCTCGAACGCATGCCTCGGACCCGGCATTCGAAGGATTCCGCATATTGACGTGGTATGATCTTCACCGCGAGTTGTACACGGTCATGCAGATCGAACGATGGGCGGCGTATATCATCCTGTGCTTGATCATCGCGGTGGCTTCCTTCAACCTGCTCGGCTCTTTGACGATGACGGTGATCGAGAAGACGCGTGACATCGGCATCCTCAAGGCTATGGGGGCGACGACAGGGGACATCCAGCAGATATTCCTCTGGCAGGGACTGACCGTCGGAAGTGTGGGAACCGTGCTCGGGA
>JALONE010000343.1 GCA_025455125.1 Bacteroidota bacterium | reverse complement strand
AATCGAATGTCGGTCAGGAGTTCATCCGAACGAGCGACCGTCTTGTACGGCGCCACGAAGAGTTCCGAGAGAGACAGTGTGCGCGCACCTGCATCCGAGCGGAGCGTGACCGTTGCATCCAGCGCAACAAGGGGAGGAACAGTATCCGCACATGTCGCGGCGTTCATGATATTCCCGCCGACGGTCCCGCGATTGCGGATCTGCGGCGATCCGATGTTAGCGGCCGACGACGAGAGCATTGCTGCATGACGTTGAATGAACGCAGACCGTTCGATCTCCGCATGCGTCGTCAACGGTCCGATGCGGATCGTTTCCCCTTCATCCGTGATGCCGTGCAATACCGACAAATGGCTGATGTCAACGACGGTCTGAGGTGGAGTCGACTGCGGTTTGCGCAGTTCGATGAGAAGATCTGTTCCGCCTGCTAGGATGCGCACAGGGTTGTGCAGGAGTGCGAGCGCTTCCTCGATCGTCTTCGGCGCGGCGTAGTCGAAGGGCTTCATCGCGATTCCCTCCCGACCTTGCACGAATCGCCGATGGCCTCTTTCTGCTCCGATCCTCGCTTCCCCTGCCGTGTGAGTTTATGTCCGAGCAACACGCGTTCAAGGGTCGCGGGAATCTCCGTGATCCGCTTTCCCGTAGCGTTGTAGATCGCATTCACAATCGCTGGAGCGGCGAGCTCATTCGTCGGTTCACCGACCGACTTCGCTCCGAACGGTCCTGCCGGATCGGGATTCTCAACGATGATGGCCTTGATCCGGGGAACATCAACAGCTGTGGGAATGAGATACTCATCGAAATTGAGTTGCTTCGGAACGCCATCTTCGAAGTCGAATTCCTCAAGCAATCCGTACCCAAGCCCCATCGCAACGCCGCCATACATCTGCCCTTGAACCATTGCGCGGTTGATCGCTCGCCCGACATCGTGACAAGAAACGAAATCGACAACCGAAACCTTGCCTGTCCCGGTATCCACCTCGACCTCGGCCGCGTTGGCGCCGTACACAAAGGTGAAGTACGCCTCCCCTTGTCCCGCGTGCTCGTCCCACGATGTCTTGGGGGACTTGTGCCAACCAAGGCCGATCATCGGCTTTCCAGCGTTGAAGCAGGCTGCGGTCAACTCCGCGAACGAGGCAAGCCGCTCGCCGCTGGAGCGTCGAACGAGATAATCGGAAACCAGATCAAGGTCGTCAGACGCAACACTCATCATTTGCGCGCCGATTTCCAGAAGAGTCGTCCGCACTGATTCGGCGGCGTTCTTTGCGGCCGATCCCCCCATCACGGTCCCGCGAGAAGCGACGGTCGGTCCGGAATCCGCCACACGGTTTGTGTTCGTATTCAGGAACTGGATGCGCTCCATCGAGATGCCGAGCACCTCGGATACGATCTGGGACATCTGCGTCTGCGCTCCCTGTCCCATGTCGGTGATGCCGGAAGAAACGATCACGCTTCCATCGGTCTGGACGGAGACGATCGTTTCTGCCGCATCGACTCCTTCGGCGCCGAGTGAGACGCCGCGATAGCTGCACGCAAGCCCGATCCCCCGCTTCACCTCGCTGGACTGTTCACCTCTGAATTTCCGCCACTTGGTTTCGAAGTCTACCGCGGATGCGGTCTTTGTGAGAACTTCTTTCAGACTCACAACGTGCGTCAGCCGTTGTCCGGTTGCCGTGACGGAGCCCGTCTCGAATCCGTTCTTCAACCGGATCTCAAGCGGAGTCATGCCAACCCGCTCCGCAAGCTCATCCATCATCGATTCGATCGCAAAGTTGACCTGCGGCGAGCCGAATCCCCGCATCGCTCCGGTGTAGTTGTTGTTCGTGTACGCGGCGTACACATCCGTGCGAACATTCGCACACTCGTACGGACCCGTCGCCTGCACAACGGAGCGCCACGTCACAAATGGACTCATCGACGCATATGCGCCGCCATCGGCAATGCACTTCGCTTCCATCGCCGTGATGCTGCCGTCCCGCTTCGCTCCCCATTTGTAATAGAGCACATAGGGATGGCGCTTGTAGCTTTCGAGCATCGACTCTTCGCGCGTGTTGACCATCTTGACCGGCCGTCCCGTCTTCATCGCGAGCAATGCCGCCCGACAGCAGAGGGAGGTCATCACTTCGTCCTTCCCGCCGAACGAACCGCCGAGTGTCGATTGGACGATCTGGACATGACTGAGGTCCAGATTCAGCGCGGCAGCAACAGAGCGGCGGCTGGAGAAGAGATTCTGGACCGAGCCGGTGATCTTCACGCCCCCCTGCTCCGCGGGTTCCGCGAGCACGGCTTCCGGCTCGATGTACGAATGCTCGATGAATTGCGTGCGGAACTTCTTCTCGATGATGACGTCCGCTTCGGCAAATCCCTTTGCTGGATTTCCGCGCTGAACGTGGTGATGGACAAACTCGTTCGTCGTGCCATGAATGGCCGGCGCTCCCGGTTTCAACGCTTCTTCCGGATCACTCACAACTGGAAGAAGTTCATACTCGATCGCCACGAGTTCCCGAGCTGTTTCTGCGATCGTCCGTGTTCGTGCAGCGATGAGCACGATGCCATCGCCGAGATAGCGGACGCGATCCTCTGCGAGGATCTGCTGATTCTTGACAACGATGCCGAACACCTTGCTTCCCGGGATGTCTTTCGCCGTGAGCACCGCCTCGACTCCGTCAAGCGCGTCGACTCCGTCAAGCGCGACGGCTCTGCTGACGTCGATCCGCTTGATAAGCGCATGCGGATGGCTCGAACGGACCACGGTCCCCCACAATTGATGCGCGACATTGTAGTCCTCGGCGAATTTCGCTTTGCCGGTCACCTTTCCCCGGCCGTCGACACGGCGCTTTGCTTCACCAATGATCTTGAAGGTGTCAGCCATTCAGTTTCTTCCAAAGTTTCTTTGCTACAGCTTGTGCCATCCGTGCGACTTCCTCTTCATCGATCCCCAGGATGCGCCGGTCGCGCATGACCCATTCCCCGTCCACCATCGCGTGACGCACCAGTCCGCCGGAAATGCCGAACAGCGCATGACCAAGCGCATTCTGCGTTGTCAGTGGTGTCGGTGCATGATAATCCAGCATGATGAGATCGGCAGGACATCCCTTGGCGATGAGCCCAAATCGCTGGCCGAAGAATTCCGAAACGATCGCTTGTCCGTTCTGCAGCATCTGCGGAAGACGAGAGAACTCCGTACGGTGCGGCGATTCCGCATTTCGGAAGTAGCCGAACTTCATTTCCTCAAACATATCGGCCGGGAAGCCGTCCGTTCCGAGCGCGCTCTTCGCAGGCGAGAACCATCGCAGCGGTGCAGTGCCAACCGCATTGTTCATGTTCGAACGAGGATTATGAACGAGCCAGGCGCCCGACGATGCGATCGTCGCGAACGCAGACCTCTCCAAATGAACGCCATGTGCGAGAATGGATCGGCGGCGTATGATCCCGTGATCGAACAATCGCCGCGTCCGGCCGAGCCGATGGCGCTTGAGCGCATCCCGAACATCTGCCTGATCCTCGGCGACATGGATATGCACGCCGCAATCGTAGATCGATGCGAGTTCGCCGAGGAGGTCCAGCGATTCGTCGGTCAGCGTGAATGATGCATGCGCTCCGATCGTGCCGCGGAAATGCGGGTTGTTCGGATTCTCCGTCACAAATCGTTCGTTCTCTTCCAATCCCTGATCGCGCCGCTTTGTTCCGCCTCGATCTGTGGTCTCATAACAGAGCACTGCGCGAATTCCGACGTGAGACAGCGCGTCCTTCAGAAGATCGAGCGAACCGCGAATGCAATTGGGAGAAGCATGATGGTCCAGCAACGTTGTCGTCCCAAATCGGACGGCGTCGATCGCACCAACGAGGCCACTATAGTGGATGGCTTCGTCAAACAGTGCCTCGTCGAGTTTCCACCAGACCTTCTTCAGGATTTCCACGAAGTTGCGCGGCGAAGTTGATGGAGACGGCATCCCGCGGGAGAGCGCGGAATAGAGATGCGTGTGCGCGTTGGCCATTCCCGGCATGATCAGCATACCGCTCAGGTCAAGAACTGCTTCCCCTCGTCTTGGCCGGAGATGATGTCCCGTTTCACCGATCAGTCCTCCTGTGATCCGGATGTCGACATCCGCGACTGATGGCGGGAAGAGTGTTAGCGCCCGAGCGTTCTTTAGCAACGCATCCATGCTCAGAGAATCCCTTTCTCGTTGAGTCGCCTCTTCACTTCGTCAAATTCTGGAGAGACATCGAGCGCGACACCCGCCGCCTTCTGTGCGGTCTGGATGTCCTTCAATCCGTTCCCCGTGATCACCGCAACAGCTGAGGATGTGGATTCAACAATGCCGAGCGCGACTGCTTTCTTCAGGCCAGCGACTCCCGCGACGCCTGCCGGCTCACCGAACACGCCGCCAAGACGAGCCGTGGCTCGCATTGCATCGAGGATCTCCTCGTCCGACACGCTGATCATCGTCCCGGTGGATTCGCGTATCTGATGTATGGCCCGGCGCCAGTTTCTCGGCGTTCCAACCGCGATGCTGTCTGCAATGGTGTTCGTCTCGCTCGGCACGAGTGCCCCTCCGGAGAGAAAGGCATCCATCAGCGGCCGCGCGCCTTCTGCCTGCACACCCAACAGCTTCGGCATTCGATCAATGAAACCAAGCCGGACCATCTCCTGCAGCCCTTTTCCGATGCCGCCGATCGTGCATCCGTCGCCGACCGACACGACCACCCAATCGGGGAGTCGCGCCCCGAACTGTTCGGCGATCTCTAGTCCTGCGGTTTTCTTTCCCTCCACCAGAAACGGATTCGTTCCGCTGTTCCGATCGTACCATCCGAACTCCGCACATGCTCGTCGACACAGCTCAAATGCTTGTTCGTACGAACCGAGGACTCGAATCACGGTCGCACCGAACATCAGCAGCTGTGTGATCTTCGGCTCCGGCGCCCGCTGTGGAACGAAGATGACACTCCGCAGTCCCGTCGCTGCGGCAAGTCCGGCGAGAGACGACGCGGCATTCCCGGTCGAAGCACAGGCGATCGTCTGAAAGCCGAACTCGACCGCCTTCAGAACTCCGACCGAACTCGCCCGGTCCTTGAACGAACTTGTTGGATTTCGTCCGTCATCCTTCAAATACAGGCGCTCGATCCCGATCGCGCTTCCAAGTCTTGGCACCTCGTACAGGGGCGTCCATCCGACATGAAGATGCGGCAGCGGCACATCCGGCGAGACCGGCAGGAGCTCTCGATACCGCCAATGGTCATGCGGACGCGATGCGAGCGAGCGAGAGGTCAACGCCTTCTGCGCAGCATCATAATCGAATCGCACATCGAGGATCCCCTCCTGTCCGCAGTTTGGACAAGTATGGAGATCGCCATTCGCAAACGTCGAACCGCAGACAAGACATTGGAGATCACGGATCAGCGAAGGAGGAGCGTAACTCATGCAGTATGATGGGATTGGGATTTCAATGCGTTGCGGAGCGCTTCGACGGAGAGGAGAATGACCTCATTCGTCGCCGGCAGAGAAAACTCGGGTTCGATTACATGATTCGCGACGGCGGAGATGGCGTCT
>JALONE010000013.1 GCA_025455125.1 Bacteroidota bacterium | reverse complement strand
GATATTTGTGAATGCGCCATCAGTTGGCACGCATACGGTCTATGTCTATCTCGAAGACAATGCGGGGAACAAGGATCCTGGTTCGGCAGCGACGACGGTCGTCAAGTTCGACTCGGTCGCACCGATCATCAACTACAGTGCAACGATGCTCCCGATCATTGCCGTAAAGTCGGATGGGACAGTCAGTCCGACGCCGACCGTGAGCGCGACCATTACGAAGTCTGCCCTGGGTGCACCGATCGCGGCAGCACATCTCGAGTATAAGCGGGCATCGGAAGCGTCGCTCATGTCTGCCAACTTCCCCCTCACCTCGCTCCCAACAATCGAGGCTACCATTCCGCCGGCGTATTTCCTCACTGCCGGGAATGCGAACGGAGTTGACTACCGGATATCCGTGTGGGATAGCGCGGGAAACATTGCCCGGACACCGATCTACTCGGCGGCTGTCCAAAATGATGTCACGTCGGAGGCCGATCCCCGCACGTTGCCGGCGGCCAGTTCGCTGTCCGCTGCGGAACAGGTCAAAGCGTATCGCATCTTCAGCGTTCCCTATGATCTGGATGACAAGCGTCCGAGCAGCTTCATGGAAAACAGCCTCGGCGACCACCGGCTGGACGGCGACGACTACGGCCGATGGCGGATGCAGCAATACATTGGTGGGCAGAAGATCGATTACGAATCCTTCAAGAGCCAGAACATCGTCTCTCTCGGGAAGGCGTTCTTTCTCATTCTCCGTGATGCGAGCATGCATGTTGCGGTAGGACGGGGAATGCTCGCCCAGACCGCCAACCTGGCGGGAATCGGGATCGATGTTGCGTCCGGGTGGAACCTTGTCGGCAATCCGTTCACGTTCAACGTTCCCTTCGACAGCATTACGGCGGTGGGATTGGGGACGATCCAGGATCGTGTCTATTATACGGGTTCTGGACCGATCAGCGGTTGGGTTCGTCCGTCAAGCGGGGATGTCATCGAACCGTGGAGCGGCGTTGCAGTCCGGATGAGTCAGGCGGGAACCTTGCGATTCCGCATGATCCCTTCAACAGGAACAGTTGAAGCACCTCCTCCCGCAGCTGGTCGGGTGATGCCCAAGACCCTGGTGCGCGGCGCATCCGAAGAAGGATGGCAGATCGGTGTCGATGCATTCCGACGGGACAACGGGATCCAGTGCCTCGAGAATGGTTTCGGCATGGCGATGACGTCGGAGAATGATTACGACGCGCTCGATCTCTTCCAACCTCCCTTCGTCGGAGACCGAAACGTTGCCGTCACGTTCGACGACGATGAGCCAGGGTTGATGCGGGATATTCGGAGCGTGAACGAAGAGGGGAGTGTGTGGTCCATGCATGTCCACACGGGTGACAAGGGAGCGGCGCTCCGGCTCTCATTCGTCGAGGCGGAGGCAGCGCTTCCCGCAGAGTGGGATGGCTATGTCGTGGACATGGATCTCCGCACGGCACATCCGCTGCGTTCACTGAAAACGCTCGACATCAACTCGGGGAACAGTCTCCGCTCGTTCCGCATCGTGGTCGGAAAGCCGGACTTTGTCGCAAAGAACAACGGCGGCGTCGATCTCATCCCGCGCGAGAACGCGTTGGAGCAGAACTATCCGAACCCATTCAACCCGGAGACCAATTTCGGATTTCGGATCTCGGATTTCGGATTTATCCGTCTGTCAGTGTATGATCTTTTGGGACGTGAAGTCGCTGTGTTGGCGGAAGGAGTCTATCAACCCGGCTACTATCAGGCGCGGTTTGACGGGCGCATGTTCTCGTCCGGGATGTATGTGTGTGTGATGAGAGTCGCTGTTGACGGAAAGCAGACATTCACCCAAACACAGCGCATGCTGCTGTTGAAATAATTACCGCGCACTTCGAAAGGACAGAACGGATGCAGGAACTTCTCAGCCAGATCGCCCATTGCGTTGAGATCGGGAAGATCAATGTGCAATCTCCCTATCCTCCTCAACTCAAAGGACAGCCTGGGACGGATGAGCTGACGAAACAGGCGCTGGAATCAGGTGCAACGCCTGACGACGTGCTGAACCAGGGATTGATCGCCGGCATGTCCGTGGTGGGAAAGAAGTTCCGCGATGGGAGCATGTTCCTTCCGGAAGTGCTGATGTCCGCCAAAGCGATGACCGCGGCGATGAAGCATCTGGAACCATTCTTCAATTCAGGAGCCATCGTCCCGAAGGGAACGGTGGTGCTCGGGACCGTGAAGGGAGACCTGCACGATATCGGCAAGAAGATCGTTTCGTTGTTCCTTCAGGGGGGCGGGTGGAAGGTTGTGGACCTCGGCGTGGATGTCTCGACGGAAAGATTCCTGCAGGCCGTCGAAACCCACAAGCCCAACGCCGTCGGGATGAGCGCACTGCTGACCACGACGATGCTCAACATGGAACAGACGGCGAAGGACATCCGCGCGAAATATCCAGCCATGAGAATCATCATCGGAGGCGCTCCTGTGTCTCGAGAGTTCGCGGCGAAGATCGGTGCGGATCACTATGCTCCCGACCCGCAGCGGGGTCTGGAATATCTGAACAGCATCGCGTCGTGATCGAAAGGAGATCTGGATGCAGAATATGAAGTTCGCTCGCGTCGAAGTCGTCACCCTTGTTCTCTGTCTTCTGCTCAGCATCGCTCCAACCATGGCTCGCGCTCAACTGGGCGGGGTAATTCAGGCCCCCATCGAGCGGAATGGTTTCCGTGTTTCAACGTCGTATGATGCGCTGCAGGCATTTCTTACAGCGCTCGAACAAGTCCCATTCATGACGGTCTCCACGCTCGGAACAACGCCGGAGGGGCGTTCGATCAAGATGGTGCGCGTTGCAGCAGCGGCGAATGAACGAGAACCGAAACTTCGAATCATGCTGTTCGCCCAGCAGCACGGAGACGAGCCTTCCGGAAAAGAAGCGCTCACGATGCTGCTGGCGCGATGCGCCTCCGGAGAGTATGCCCGCCACCTGCGTGCGGTCGAGCTGTACATCGTCCCGCAGGTCAATCCGGACGGTGCGGAGAAGGATCAGCGTCGGAACAGCCGGCGACAGGATCTCAATCGGAGCCATCTGATGCTTGATGCACCCGAGACCATCGCGCTTCATCAGGCGTTCCTTGCGTTGTGGCCCGAGGTGACGATGGACATCCATGAGTACGGATCGTCCGGTGCGTGGACCCGTGCGGGCATGATGAAGACCGGCGATGTCCAGCTGGGCATGTTGACCAATCTCAACGTCCCCGCTCCGCTCAGGGACTATCAGCGCGCGAAAGTGTTTCCATTCCTCGCCGAGGCGATGCGGGCGAAGAACTATTCCTTTCATGAATACCTCGTCGGCACCCCGGACATGTATCTGCGGCACAGCACTACCGAGCCGAACGACGGACGCCAGAGCCTCGGCATTCAAGGAACGCTGTCGTTCATCCAGGAAGGGAAGAATGCGGGAAACAAGGATTCGCTTCTGCAGCGTCGGGCAACATCGCAGTTCATCTCCATCGATGCGCTCATCCGGTACTGTGCGCAGCACGCGGTGGAGATCAAAGACCTGGTACAACGAGAACGTGAGCTGCGAACACAGGCCGCAGGACAGCCATTCGTCCTGCGCATGAACCATGTTTCGGACGGACGAACGCTGGAGATCCCCGTCCGTACGGTTCCAGGCGGAATCGATACGGTCTGGAGCATCCATCCGTATCTGAGCGTTGTGCACCCGACCTTGACCACGACACTGCCGAAGGCATACGTCGTCCCGCGAGCACTCGCCTCTCTTCCTCTTCTCGAAGGCCATGGCGTTCAGCATGAAGTCGTCCACACGCCAACGGAACAGACGGTTCAGCGCTCCATGATCGACAGTGTCGCATATGAGGTCGTGGAAGAAGATTCCGTTCTGCGCGTCTATGCACACACGGTCGAAACGACTGCGACGCTCCAGCCGGGTGATATCATCGTGCGTTTGAACCAGCGGCAATCGTATCTCGTGGCCACGGCATTCGAGCCTCAATCCCTTTGGGGACTCGTCAAGTATCCGGAACACGAGTCGCTTCTCCGCTCTCGCGAGTTCCCCATCCTCCGCATTCCCTAACACAATGACCCTCCCAGCGTCTCGGACAGTATGAAACCACTCCATCCGCTGGAACAGGAGCCGCTTCCGCCGATCGATCGGATGGACTTCATCACGGTGCGGCTTCCGTTCGTCCATGCCTTCGGAACGTCGGTCCAAACCTGGACGAACAAAGAGGCGCTGCTTCTTCGTGTTGCATCGGGGAGCGAGGTGGCATGGGGTGAATGCGTCGCCGATCCTGATCCTTATTACGCGTACGAAACCACGCAGACCGCACGGCACATCATTAAGGATTTTCTCCTGCCGGTGGTTGAACAAAGCCGGACGCTCGGAGATCTCCTCGTGGCGTTTCGGCATGTGCGAGGTCACGGCATGGCGAAGGCGACGGTGGAAAATGCGCTCATCGTGCTGATGGCACAGCGGCACGGAGTCGCACTGCATACGTTACTCGGATATCCCGCGCGGAAGATCATGTCGGGAATTAGCATCGGATTGCGTGAGACGCCGGACGAATTGCTGGATGCGGTGCATGCCGCCGTTCAGAAGCGGTATCATCGCGTGAAGATGAAGATCAAGAAGGGGAAGGATGTCGAATGGGTGGCGCGCGTGCGCGACCGCTTCGCCGACGTCCGGCTCATGGTCGACGCCAACGGCGGCTACACGCTGGACGACACAGATCATCTGAAGAAGCTCGACGCATTCGATCTCATGATGATCGAGCAGCCGCTCTCGTACTCGGACATCGTTCAACATGCGACACTGCAGAAGCAGATGCGCACGCCGTTGTGTCTGGACGAATCCATCCTCACGGTCGACGATGCGCGCGCAGCGATCGATCTCGGCGCCTGCCGGATTCTCAATATCAAGCAGGGAAGAGTGGGGGGATTGCTCGAATCGATCCGCATGGCGGCGCTGGCAGCGGAACGGGGAATCGAGGTGTGGTCGGGAGGGATGGATGAGACAGGGATCGGCCGGGCGTTGAACATTCATCTGCAGACGGCTCCGAGCTTCACGCTTCCCGGCGATACGTCGGAGACGAGCAACTATTTTCACGAGGACATCGCCGATCCCCCCGTTGTGCTGGATGAGAACGGTTTCATTGCGATCCCGACCGGTCCCGGTCTGGGAATCACTCTCGATCCGCACCGCCTGGAACGCTATACCATTGCTCGAGAGCACATTCGCTGAGCTTTCCTCACCTTGCGGTTTTCTCCCCAAAGATTTAATTTGTACCCCGTCAAACAACAGTACACCGTTTTTGGAGCTCCCAGATGTTGTGTATTCGCTTCTGTGGCTCAGCCAAAGGTTGTACACCGATGGTCCGCCGGCGTGCGGATTCACAACACTCAGAGGAGAAGTTCCATGGAACGTGGAACGGTCAAATGGTTCAATCAGGCGAAGGGCTTCGGATTCATCAAGCGCGCCGACGGCCCCGACGTGTTCGTGCACTATAAGGCGATCGAAGGCGAGGGCTTCAAGACGCTGAATGAGAACGACGAAGTTGAGTTCGAGGTACAGCAGGGACCGAAAGGTCTCCAAGCCACAAAGGTGAAGAAGGTCTGAATTCGCTACGCGGTTGTCCAAAATGCAAATCCCGACTTGCGCAGAGCAGGCCGGGATTTTCTTTTGACTTTTGACCCTTGACTTGTGACGTATCCTACCAGGCCAAGACCTTGTCAATGCAGGTGATGAGGTCCGTCACGCTGTACGGTTTGGTGACGAAATCATTCGCTCCCAGCTTCAGTGTCTGGATTGCGATGGACATGTCATCCACCGCGGTCGCCATGATCACGCGCGTTCGCAAATTCTGAGATTTCATATATTCCAGCACTTCGACGCCGGTCTTGTTTGGCATGCGGATGTCCAACAGGACCAGATCGTAGGTGTTGCCCTTCAGTTTGTCGATGGCAATCGCCCCGTCAATAACTGCCTCGACCTGGAAACCGGCCTGGGTCAGTTCGTCTGCGACGATCGTGCGAAGCCCGTCGTCGTCTTCGGCAAACAAAATGTGAGCGTTCATGCGACCTGCTTGGATTTGAATGCGTTGCGTGTGGCACCGACGGCGCCATGGACTGTCGGGAACGAATGCTCCGTCTTGTCCCACTTCAACGGCTGGTTCTCCCGCGTCGCGTGGAAGTACTGCTTCACCGCGCGGAAGGCTGCCATGAAGTTCACGATATTGGAAACGGGTAACCGAAGCACGCCCATCAGTCCTGCGAACCACCCGTACACATGCGAAACGAAATAGAACCGGTGTACGGCACGCCAGATCATGAGCGTTGTTGTCACCAGTCCGATATACCACAAGACCGTATACGGACGGATGATCGGATCGAGCTCGTGATATTCCTCGAGCACCCACCGCAAAAGCTCCAGTGCAAAAAACAAAAACAGAACCACATACGCAAGCATGGTCACCAGATTGGAAAGCACCGCTTTGCGGTCCCGATACAGACTGAACTTGAACTTCCAATCCCCCATCCAGCCGTAATTCTTCCATGATTGCAGGCAAATACCGATGAGCCAGCGGGTCTTTTGTCGAACGGCCGCCGTGAATGTCTCCGGAAAATATGCCCGGGTAGCCACCTCCAAGCCGAATGGCTGATGGAGGAAGAGGATCTTGGCTTTCCCCATGGCCAAGCGGAGCGCGATATCGTAGTCTTCCGTCAGGGATGCGCGCGCGAACATGTTCTTCGCGAACGACGTGCCGATGAACTCGATCAGCCATCGGTTGTAGCCGGTTCCCACCCCCGCTGAAGGAACGAATCCGACAAAATGCTGGCGTACGACGAGGTCCTTCAAGTGATTCTCCGCAAACTCGTCGGCGTAGGTCCACGCGACGACCTCCCGCTGGGGGACTTCCAGCGGAAAAACGGGGAGCTGGACCATATCGTACTCGGGGACGAAGTGGTTCACGATCTTGAGCGACATCGGATGAATGATGTCTTCCGAGTCGTGCATCAGAATAATGTCGTACCGGATCCCCGTCTGGTTCTCGTACTGTCGCATACCCTGATGGATCTGATTCAAATTGTCCGCTTTGGTCGATGGCCCCGGATTCGGACCGATGACGGCATGGACTTGCGGGAAGCGCTTCGAGACGGCATTGACCGCTTCGACGGTCTCAGGATCGTTCGGATAGACGCCGACGAAGATATCATACGCCTTGTAATGAATGGTCGAGCAGGCTCGCTCGAGCATATGGCCGATCACGGCGGATTCGTGCCATGCGGGAACGAAGACCGCGATCGGCTTCTCGGGGGTCGTATGAAGTTTGGAAGGGGGAAGACCGCGAAGCTGCTCGATCCATTTGGGGAAGAAGATGGTGTGGATCCAATAGTAGAAATCGACGGCGAGATCCTCGATGCCATTCCACAGGAGGAACACAGCGACGACGTAGGTCGCGAAGTAGAATACCGCGTGACCCGTGTCATACACTGAAAGCAGAAAGTCGTACACTGGCAGCATCGATCGTCGCCCTTAGAACGGGCGCTCCCAAACAAGAATGAGGCGTTGTGTTCCGTACGCCGAGCCGTAAGGGGAATCGACTCGGGAATTGCCCACGTACAGCCCGCGCTTCGCTTCGAGCATCACAAAGATGCTCCAGGCATGATTCGGAATGATCCTGATCCCGAGACCTCCTTCGACCGAGTTGTTATAGAACTCACGCTTTGAATCCTGCGCGACGTCAAGTCGTGCGTACAGATCGAGCGCAGTTGCACCCCATTCGACACACCGGACACCGCCCCGGCCCTGGATGTAGGAGATCGTATTCGTGTACCGGGAATAGTAACCGACAAAACCCCCTGCATCCGCGAAGAACGAACCGCTGAACCGCATCGATTCCGTCACAGCAGGGATCGGATAGATCCCCGTTCCATATGAGAGGACCGCACGCACATCTCCTTGCGTGCGCGGCCGACCATCCCAGAGCTTCGTGTTGTACGCGATGCCTGCCTGAAGGTCGATTGCCATTCCCTCGAATGGAACATACCGCAGTCCGGGAGCGAGCAGGATGTAGTTGTCCGCATAGATCTCCGGCATGATGAGCGAACCATCGGAGCGCGTGTCAGCGTCGATTCCCAATGTGAGCGTTGCGGACAACGAGCGAGCGGTGTTCAAATGCCATCCCCCCTGGAGGGTCAGCCAGAGAATCCCATCCTTGAACCGTGAATCGTACAGCGCCGCCGTCGATGTCCGCGCCCACAACGGCGTGCGATTCGCCCGTCGCATGTCGTCAAGGATAATGACTGCGCTCCGTGCGCGTTCGCGGAACTCCGGATTCCTGCTGTCGGTGAGCGAGCCGAACACCGTACTCGCCTCTTCGTTTCGATTTAGACCGTTCAACAGGTAGGCGATTTGAAGAGCGAGTGTGTCAGAGGGACGGATGCGATGCGCGGCCTGAAACAGGACAAGGGCCTCGCCCGGAAGAGAATCGACCAAGGCATAGGCCTGTTCGAGCGCAACCGAATAGCGCGCCTGGTTCAGATCTTCCTGCGCAGAAGAAATACAGATGGCTCCCACGAACAGCAATGGGAATATCAAATGTCGGATATGCACGAGCTCGGCCTTCTCCAAGTCAGCCGGCGAACAGAAGGACCACGCGGGTCCCGGAGGGATTCAATGAGCGGGTCGCCTCCCCACTCAACGTTGCTCAACCAAAGTACAGAAGAATTCGTTCAATTGCGGAGGAGCGAAGTCGAAAACTGCCCGTATTGTGTGACGGAGCGCACAGAATCGGGGGTGAAAGAGAAGATTCTTCACCCAGAGAGAACCTGTCCCTACAAGGAATTATCCTGCATGTTGCCTCATCAATCTTCACGGACATCATGCAGCAGGACTATGCGCTCGCGAGGGGTTGTTGGAACAACAGTGCAAGGTCGCGAAGTAAACGATTCCCTCCTCATCTTCGTATCGTCGGAGTGCCGCCCCACCACGTCGTGTCAATACGACACTCAAGCGCCTGTTCGGCAGAATCCTCAAGTGCATTGAAGAAATCGATCCCGGTCACGGCCTCGATGGAATCGATCGTCACGAGAGAAGTAACGAACGGAGAAGCCGATGGAGCGTTCGCGAGCAGGAAAGCCGCGGCTCGATGCGTGGAATCGGCTGAGCGGTAGATGATCTTGTAGAATGCGGCAGGGATGGAAACCCGTGTTCGCCTCCCGATAAATCGGAGCGTATCCGCCAACACCGGTCCAGTGATAACGAAGACCGACACGCCTCCCCGTACCGCGCTGCGGACAAATTCCTCCAGTTCCTTCCAGATCCCTCGATTGAATGCTGGCGATTGAGGGCTCATGTTGCTCATGTAGAACGTTTCTTCCATCGCGAGGGAATCCCAACTCATGTCGGCCGCCGGGCAGAGATGTCCCTTGTCGAATCCGGTTCCGCGATAGTCGCTCGGGCGCGCTGAACCGCCGGGAACGCTGGGATCAGACCGAAATCGATCGCGTCGCTCAGCGCCGGGAGCAAGCATTGTATCGGCGAGCCAGTACGCCACCCATTCCGCTTGGCCGTGGCGCGGTCGATAAGACAAGGCATAGTGGCGATGCCGAACGAGCATGCTGTCTGTTGCCTGCGGGAGAAGAGAATCGGCGACTCCAACAGTTGAGACATCCTGAATACACGCGATGGGGACTTCGCGTGAGCTCGGAACAAGCGCGACGAGCAAGAGCATGGACAGGGCGGTAACTGCTCAGGACTTCGAGGCCCTGGCCAAAGCATCCTCAAGCTCTATAGCCAGGACGAAATGCTTGATCGAAGACA
>JALONE010000342.1 GCA_025455125.1 Bacteroidota bacterium | reverse complement strand
TCCCGTCGGCGGTGGGGATGACATCTTTCTGATGCCGATCCTCCGCGATGCGGCGAAGTCCCTCAACGCTCCGTTGATCGAGCGCGCGGAGTATCCCGGATCGGACCATCTTTCTTTCGCGAGAGCGCTGCTGGAGAACATCTCCATCTCCGTCCTCCCTCGCGGCGATGGCTCCCGCATCAGCGCATCGCTCAAAGCGAATGGGACGATCGATTCAACCCTCTCACCTCGGGTGCTCGGCGTGATGCATACGCCGGATGACCGATCCATTCTCCTGAAGCCCGAATCGTTGCGGCTTGCCTATGATTTTGTTCGGACGGTGTTGGAAGGAGTGGCGGGAAAGATCAGGTAGGGAGTGGGGATTGCGCCCGCCTGCCTCTGCGGATTCATTTAGGCGGGCAGGGATTGCGGATTTCCCTTATGAGCATGATCATGTTTTTGCGCGGGTCATTCTGAGCGCCCGCATGACTACCCGGACGTGTGCACGTCACCAATGTAGAAGAAAGTCTAGTTGTTCGCTGACGAGGTGTGGTCGTAGGTGACGCGCCAGCCTTCCGGTTTCTTCTCCACCAACAGCGTGAAGCGTCCCCAGGGGGCATCCGACTTTCGCTTCAGCCGCCAAATGCCCGTAGCGAGCGCGAGTGTTGGCGTCACTTCCCGGATCTCCAACTCCTCGAACGTCAACACGCCCATTTTCTCGCGGTTCGTGTACCCGCGCTGATATCGCGCCAGCACAGAATCGTACCCCGTTGTGCGCGTTCCCCCGCTGACGAAAACGGTGCTGTCCGATCTCCAGTAGCCTGCCATGTAGCCCGGAATGTCCCCGCGATTCCATGCCGCGACCTGCTCATCCAGCACTTGGCGGACCTTCCGCTCCGCCGCGGTCTGTCCGGCGAGCTGGTCCGTGAGCAGCGTCCCCAGCAAGAGGACGAGCGCGATCGATCGCATCACGCCTGTGCCTGTTGAGAAGGACCCGCCGGCTTCTTCTTCACCAGCAAGCCGTAGCCGATCAGGCCGCCGAGCATGGCGAAGATCGGGTAAATGATCAGTGAGAAGAAAAGATTCCGCAGGATCCCGCCAAACGTCCGGCTCTCTTCGAACGATCGTTCCATCTGCTCCATCAACTCATCGACAGATCCCGGAGGCATGCCGCCGCTCTCCTCCATGCGGCTGAAGAACTCCTCAAGGAATTTCATGATGAACCGCTCTTCCACGCCGCCGAACAGCACCGTCACGAGTCCCCCCACGACCACCGAGGAGACAGCACCGACGATGCCCGCCATGATCCCCAACACCAGCGCATCGCTCGACTCCATCGGCGGCATTTCGCCCGTGAACTCCTGTTTGTGGAGATGCACGGCCAGCATTCCGCCGAGGATGATGCCCGCGCAGCAGCAGCAATTGATGAGGTTCAATCCCGGCAGTCCGGAGACGACACCGATGGCGAGGCCGGCGATGAGGGCGGGATTGAGCTTACTCGGTTTCTCGAACATGGATCACATCTCCTTGCTGGGATTGAACGCGTTTTCGCAGAAGTTGCTGCACCGCATCGACGAACAGCGGCATCACGAACCAGGGAGCCGCAACGCCCGCAAGACCGCCAGTGATCGATCGGCTGAGTTCCGTGTTGCTCGCAACGCCGAGGAGGTCGAGTCCCACATCGACCGCCACGGCGGCGATCGTCACCAGGAAGGCCCATCGGGCTACGCGCGGATCGGGTTCACGAACGAGCAGCATGACGAACAGACTCACGAGCGCCCCAAGATAGATCGCCGAGCACCGGATGCACACGCCGAACGGTTCCGTGCCGACGTGCCACGAGCGCGCATCGATCTGATGACACACGCGTCCGTAGAAGGCATAGCCCTCCGATGAAACGAATCCGGCGATCGTGATGAACGGGAGCAGGAGAAATCCTGCGCACCAGAACAGCACGGCGAGGAAGAACACAACGAGGATCGTGCGGTGTGGGATCATGGGCGTGCACTGAGTATCGCAACAATTGGCAAGTTTGTCAATATGCGTTCCTTGCATTTCGGAAGCGTTTCGGATATATTTTGGAGTTCAGGCAGTGATCCCATGAGGCTCTTATGAAATCGTACCTGGTGCTCGACGTCAAGCACAATTTCCTCGCCATCGAAAAGGAATACTCGTCGTTCGAGAAGTCCCGGGTGGTTATCCTCCCTGCACCGTACGAGCATACGGTCAGCTACGGCGGGGGGACGAAGCTGGGGCCGCAGGCGATCATCACCGCGTCGCAATACGTCGAACTCTTCGACGAGGAAACGAAGCGGGAGGTCTACAAGGAATTCGGGATCGCGACGCTGCAAGCCTTGAATTTTTCAGGGAAGAAGGACGAGGCCGCCCTTCAGCATCTCTTCGACGTGGTCGCGGACCTGCTGAGCCGCGGGAAATTCGTCGTCACGCTCGGCGGCGAGCACACGATCTCGTCCGCCCCCATCGCCGCCCACGCGAAGAAGTATCCGAACCTCTCCGTCCTCCATGTCGACGCCCACTCCGACCTTCGCCTGGAATACCAGGGGAACAAGTACTCCCACGCCAGCGTCATGGCACGCGTCTGCGAGTTCCTCGATCCTCATCGCCTGGTGCAGGTCGGCATTCGCGCGCAATGCCGCGAGGAAGCCGAGTACATCCGCGAGAACGGCGTGAAGACGTTCTATGCGCACGAGATCCGGAACCGAACGCACACAAAGCTCTTGCGGGAATGGGACGACCACGTCGTCGATGCCCTGACCGAGGACGTCTACATCTCATTCGACGTCGACGGGTTCGACCCTTCGATCATGCCGGCAACCGGAACGCCGGAACCGAACGGATTATACTGGAACGAAGTGATGGTCCTGCTGCGGAAGGTCTCCC
>JALONE010000341.1 GCA_025455125.1 Bacteroidota bacterium | reverse complement strand
GCGAGTCGGCGTCGGCACATCGGAGCTTGTGCGGAAGAGCGCAACCTCGTCTCCATCCTCAAACAGGTCGATGAGAGATTGTGCAGACACCCGCGCACGTGTGCCCGCCTCACCTGCTTCACCGGAGACGCTCATGCTGGGAGAGTCATCGAGGATGATGACCGCGGTCGTGTTGCTGTGCGATCGTGGTGCGAACCCGAAGGCACCGCGCAGAGCGGGGCGGCTGAATGCCAGCGTGAGCAGAACGACGAACAGCGTGCGGAGGAAGAGCAGAAGCCACTGGCGGAGCCGCAGGCGCCGGATCGTCGAGCGCTGGAGTTCCTTCAAGAACCGCAACGTGCTGAATTCCACGACGCGGAGGCGACGAAGGGTCAAAATGTGGAGCAGAATGGGGATCGCGGCGGCTGCGAGGCCCAGCAGGGCGAGAGGATTGAGGAACGTCATCGGCAAAACATACTCCGAAGTGTCTGGAAAATCAACCGATTGCAATTCGGTCCAATTTTCGGTACTCTAGTTAAATTCTGTCACTTACAGCCCCTCCATGGTCCGCCGCATCCTTCCTATCCTTCTTCTTGCTGTTGTAGTGCTCGCGGAGGCTACGCCAGCCGAACCTTCCTCCCCCGCGGACACGCTCATCGTCATACGCCCGGAGTTGACCGAGCGGGCTCCCCGCATCCCGGGATTCATCCCCCGGCAATTCGCGCAGAGACCCCGCGTGGCGTTGGTACTGAGCGGGGGCGGAGCGCGTGGCGCCGCGGCGATCGGAGTCTTGCAGGTTCTGGAGCGAAACGGCATTCCGGTCGACCTCCTCGTTGGCACCAGCATCGGGAGCATCGTCGGCGGCCTCTATGCGAGCGGCTACTCGACCGACGAACTCGAAAGGCTCCTCGACACCACGCGGTGGGACGAGATCATGAGCCTCAACGACGATGCGCGGCGCCGGGACATGTTCCTGGACCAGAAGCTCGCGGGGGACAAGAGCGTCCTCGTGCTCCGCTTCAAAGGCCTTGAACCGGTCCTTCCCGAATCATTCTCGACGGGTCAGCGGCTGACGAACTTCCTCAATTTGCTGACGCTGCAAAGCGTGTACAAGCCCGACCCGACGTTCGATCAACTGCGCATTCCGTTCCGCGCCGTCACCACTGACCTTGTCTCGGGGAAGGCAGTCGTGCTCGACCGCGGCGACCTCGCGGAGGCGATGCGGGCGAGCATGGCGATCCCGCTCCTCTTCAGCAGCGTGAAGCGCGATACCCTCCAGTTGCTGGACGGCGGCCTGGTCGCAAATCTGCCGGTGGACGTGGCACGTGAGGCGGGAGCGGACATCGTGATCTCCGTTGACATGACCAGCCCGCTGCGGCCTCGGTCGATGCTTAACGCTCCGTGGGAGATCGCCGACCAGATCACCACGATCATGATGCAAGAGGCGAAACTCCGCGCGCGCGAGAAGTCGGAGGTCGTCATCATTCCTGCTATCGGAAATCATCTCTCTTCAGACTTCGGCGGACTTGATTCGCTCATCGCTCTTGGTCGGACGGCCACCGACAGCGCGCTCCCGAGCATCCGGCAAGTGCTCGCCCGCCGCGCACGCGGTCAATTCGCGGAACAGATCGACATCGAGTATCGAAATCTGACCTGGTGTGCAACAGCGCTGGGAAATGCCATCCCCTTGCCCGCAGAGATCGCCGACTATCGGAACCAAGAATCGGTGACGCACTCGGATCTGCGTGCGCTGGCAGGCCAACTCGCGGAGGATGGCCAATTCGCGGAAGTGGAACTTGCCGTGCGAACGTCTGGGGATTCCACCGACATTGAACTTCGCCTCTGGCCGTATCCGGTCATCCGCTCGGTGGAACTTGTCGGCGTGGACAAGGTCTCACGCGATACCATTGAGACGATGATCCGTCCGATGCTCGGTCGTCCGTTGAACGTGCGCACTGCTGAGCAGGTCCTCGACCGCATCTTGGAAGTGTATCGCGAACGCGGCTACGTCCTCGCCCGGATCAGACAAGTTCGCTACGACAGCACGCAGCACTCGGCGACGCTCGAGATCGATGAGGGGGTCGTCGAGCGTTCAGAGGTGCGTGGGTCGGACAAGACACGGGATTGGGTGATCTGGCGGGAGCTTCCATGGTCCAATGGCGAGGTGTTTCACATGGATGCCGCGGCCCGGGGGATCGCCAATTTGTACGGCACGAATCTCTTCGAGCAGGTGCTCGTATCAGTACGTCATGAGGGTCCCGGGCTCGAGAAGAATATCGTCGTCGTCAACGTGCGCGAACGGAACACGGAACTCATCCGGCTCGGCCTGCGAGTGGATAACGACCGGAACATCCAACCCTCGATCGACCTGCGCGATGAGAACTTCATGGGTGCGGGGGCTGAGCTTGGCGCGATCGTGGGATTCGGTCCGCGGAACCTCCACCTGCTCGGAGAGCTCCGCGCAACGCGCATCTTCAATTCGTACCTCACCTTCGGACTCAAGACATATTATGGCGTCCGGGACGTGAACGTCTACACCGATGCGCCATTTACCGACCCGAAACAATTCGATCGTATACGCATCGGCGAGTACCGCGAACGCCGGTTCGGCGCGATGTTCTCGTTCGGCACTCAACTCGAGCGATTGGGGAATGTGACGGTGGATGGACGGTTCGAGCGTCTGTCCCTGTCGAATGTCTTCGCGGAGCCGATCGCGGACCAGACCTATCGCATATCCTCGATCAAACTCGGAACGACGATCGATACGCAAGACCATGTCCTACGAGCGGTATCATGCCGTGGCGGACGGGCATACCCTCCGGCCGAAGATCGTCCTGGGGGTCGCGGATGAAACGCTGCCGCTGAGCGAGCAGTTCTCGCTGGGAGGACAGCACAGCTTCTTCGGATATCCCGAGGACAATGCACGCGGCCGTCAGCTGCTGCTGGCCAGCATGGAGTATCAATATCAGCTGCCGCTGCGTCTCTTCTTCGACACGTACTTCAAGGCGCGTTACGATATCGGGTCGATCTGGCTGAAGCCGGAAGAGATCCGGCTCGAAGACCTGGAGCACGGCATCGGCGTTTCGCTTGCATTTGATACGCCGGTCGGGCCTGCGGAATTTTCGGTCGGACGCAGCTTTGTGCTGCGGAAGGACCTGCTCGAGCGGCCGGTCAGTTGGGGACCGCTGTCGTTCTATTTCAGCATCGGCTATCCACTCACTATTCATCATCAGGACTCTTTCTGATGCCCTACATTGCAAAGCGTTCGCCCCGGGCCATCAGGGCCATCTTCGTCCTGGCCGCGCTCATCGTGCTGTCGATCACGCTTGTGAATTTCTACATGCAGATGTACGCGCGTGTGCAAGGGAACGACCAGTGTCGGTGGACCGATATCGCCTCCTCCCGAATGTTGATCACCGAGATCGTCGGCGGCGGTGTGGCAGAAAAGGCTGGTCTGAAGGATGGGGATTTTCTGCTTCGCATCAACGGCGAGACGTTCAAGGAATCGCAGGTTGCCCAGAGGATCATCAACGCGAATGCCGGGCATGAGGTCACGTACACGATCGAACGGAATGGATCAACCTTCGAGACGCGCATCCTGATCTTGAAATCGGTCAGCCTCCGCTATCTTGCTCAGTTCCTGTTTGGCCTCGGGTTCCTGGTTGTTGGATTGGTCGTTGTGCTCATGAAGCCGCGGGGGGTCGTTCAGCAGGCCTTCGGCCGCTTCGCGATCTTTTCGATGCTTTTCTTTGGGCTGTCAGAGCTGAGTATCAACAGGAACGATCCGCCCTGGATGCTAACCCTGCTTGCAAGTTTCTTCATCGTCGGGACGATCATGGCGCTCCCTTCATTCGTCCGCTTCTTCATGCTGTTTCCCGTGCGGATGAAGGGCTACGACAAGCGATCGGTGACCATTGGGCTCTACATGTTCTCAACGTTGCTGGGCGCGTACTTCGTCACGAGTACATACACGCGCATGCCAGACGGGCTCACCAACGCGCTCTTCCAGGGGCGATACGGATTCTTGTTCGCCGGCCTCTTCTTCTTCATCCGAAGTTACTACCGGTATGTTCCCCACGAGCGACGCCGCGAACTCCGTCCGATCCTCGTCGGCACGGCCTTGGCGATCCTGGGATTTCTGTACGCCATCGTGGTCACCGCCGTCAATCCATTTGCCGTCTTCATCAATCCGACCATCATTCTCCCGGCAATGGTGCTTGTGATTGTTCCCGTGCTCTTCGGCTACGCCATCTTCCGCTACGGCCTCATGGACATCGATGCCGTCGTCCGCCGTACGCTGACATACGGCGCAGTGACGATGTCGATCGCGGCGATCTACCTCGCGGTCGTGTACGGCATCGGGAGTCTGCTGACCGACTTCGTGAACGTTCAGGATGAGTGGATGTTCCATCTGGCGGCGATCGTCGTGATCGCGGCTGCGTTCGAGCCGATCAAGGGACGTCTGCAGCAAAGCATCGACCGGTTGTTCTACCGCGAGCGGGCGGACTATCAGCGCGCGCTGTTGGAATTCGTCGATGAGTTGCCGCGCAAGCTCGATCTGAAAGAGATCCTCGATGCGATGGTGGGACGCATCTCGTCGACCATGCATATCGAACGGGTTGCGGTCATCATCTGTGATGAGAAGGAAGGGTGCCTGAGCGTGGGACGCAATGTGGAGCCCGCCGATCGGGAATTCGGCGACGCGGAACGGAGTCTGCAGGCGATGCTGCGTACAACGCGCAAGCCGGTGAACTTCCTCCTGTGGTCGGAAGTGATGGAGGGATACAACCTCCGCATGGAGGATGTAGCCAAACTGCGTCGTGCGGATGTCGCCCTGTCCGTGCCGATGTTCCTGAAAGACCGGCTTGTGGGATTCATCAATGTTGGGCCGAAGATGTCGGGACGGCTGTACTCGACGGAGGATGTCAATCTGTTGTCGACCGTCGCGGCGCAGGCGGCGATCGCCATCGAAAATGCGCGCCTGCATAGGTCCGAGCGGGAGAAGGAGCGCATCCAGGAAGAGCTGGCGCTTGCGCGTGAGATCCAGCGCGGATTGCTGCCGAAAGCGAATCCCGTCATCAGCGGACTGGACGTGTCCGGAGTGACGTTGCCGGCATTGTCGGTCGGCGGTGACTATTACGATTTCATCCATCCGGAACCGCACCGGTTTCTGGTGGTCGTTGCGGATGTCGCAGGAAAGGGGATGTCAGCAGCACTCTACATGTCGAAGGTGCAGGGCATGGTGCAGCTCGCGGCGCACATGTATGACTCGCCGAAAGAAATGCTGGTCAATATCAATCGCCGAATCTTCGAGGGGATCGACCGGCGTTCATTCATCACGATGATCCTGGCGCAGTTCGATCTCAAGAAGAAACAGGTGCGGATCTGCCGCGCGGGTCACACGAAGGCCATCGTGAGCAAGCGGGGGAAACTGGAGTTGCTCCAGGGAGCCGGTATCGCCCTGGGACTTGAACGGGGTCCGGTCTTCGAACGGCAGATCCAGGAGGTCCGCATGCCGGTCGGTCCGGAGAGTCTCTTCGTGTTCTATACGGACGGCGTGACCGAAGCGATGAACGTGCATGGACAGCAGTTGGGTGAAGACCGCATGATGGATGTGCTCCGGCTGCATGGAAAGGGGACCGCGCCGGAAATTCA
>JALONE010000340.1 GCA_025455125.1 Bacteroidota bacterium | reverse complement strand
ATGTTGAATGTCCGCACCATCTTCGCCGAACGGGCAGACGGCAAGATGCAGCTCCGCCGCGGTTTCGAATTCGCCCCCGGCGAGCGAGTATTGGTCGTTGAGGACGTCATCACCACGGGGGGTTCGACGAATGAAGTGATCGAGCTCGTCCGCAAAGCCAATGCCACCTTGGCGGGTGTCGGCTGCATCGTGGACCGCAGCGGCGGGACCGTCTCGTTCGACGCGAAATACTTTTCCGTCCTGCAAATGGATGTCGTCAAGCATGATCCAACCGACTGCCCGCTCTGCAAGGCAGGCGGTACGGCGATCAAGCCCGGCAGCCGAGGAAACGCGTAAGGTCGTCAACAACCATGGCACAAGAGTTCAGAGAATTCATCCGAGCCCCATGGGCACTGCACGCCGTCAACGCAGCCGTGCTGTTCCTGGGCGTCGTCTTGCTTGGATACCTCGTGAAGCGTATTCTCAGCACGGTTGGTCGCAAGCTCACCTCCAAGACCGACACACAATATGACGATCTGATCCTCGACGTCGTCCTTCCCAGGATCAAATGGCTCGCCCTCATCGCCGGTCTCTATCTCGGAACGGAAGAGATCGCCAAGGGACTCGGCCGGAGCGAAACGGCTCTTCAGATGATCCGCTACACGAACGGGCTCCTCTACGTCGCCTTCATCATCGTCGTCACAACCGTCCTTATCCGCCTTTCGGACGTTTCTCTTCGATTTGCCGTCGAGCGTCACGCCCTCCGGACTTCATCCAAGCTCAACGAAGCCCTCCTGCCGCTTTCGCATCGACTGATCATGATCATCATCCTGCTGATCGCCACCATCACGGCGCTCGGGCACTTCGGGGTCGATGTCAGCAGTCTGCTTGTCTTCCTCGGCGGCAGTTCCGTGGCTATCGCGCTCGCCGCGCAAGATACGCTGCAGAACATGATCGCAGGATTCGTCATCATGCTCGATCGTCCCTTCCGACTCGGCGACCGCATCAAGCTTCCTTCCGGCGAGATCGGGGATGTGCAGGAGATCGGCCTGCGCAGCACGAAGGTGCTCGATTTCGACAACAACGTTATCATCAGTCCGAATGCGGAACTCGTCAAGACGAAAATCATCAACTACTCCTACCCGCGCAATGAGATCCGCGTGCTGGTGGAAATCCCGGTCGCATACGGGACCGACATCGAGCAGGCACGCGACATTCTATTGGAGTATGCGGCAGGCAATCCGAACATCCTTGCCAAGCCGACGCCCGAAGTGTTCGTTGCAAACCTGGGAGAATCTGCCGTGAATCTCATGTTCGTCGCTCGCACCGACGACTGGAAGAAGAAGTGGCTCGCGGAAACAACCATCCGCGAGCAGGTGTACCAGCGATTCATGACGGAAGGCATTCGTCCCGGCCATCCCCAACGCGTCGTCCAACTTCAGCATCACCATGCAGCTCCCGAAGACCGTTCGATCCGAACGTAAATATGATGGCAAGATCATTGACCTCGTGGTCGACGTGGTCGAGTATCCGAGCGGCCGCCAGACGATCCGCGAAGTGGTCAAGCATCCGGGCGGCGCGGTGATCGTTCCTCTTCTCGAGGACGGCACCGTTCTCCTCGTCCAGCAGTATCGCCATCCGCTCGCGTCGGTGATCACGGAACTCCCGGCCGGCAAACTCGATCAGGGCGAGGATCCGTTGAACTGCGCACGCCGGGAACTGCGGGAGGAGACCGGCTACACGGCGGACCAACTCACGCATCTCTCCTCCATTCACACGACGCCGGGGATCTGTGACGAAATCCTTCACATCTATCTGGCGACGGGGCTGACGCCGGCTGGTGGCGGCCAACAACTGGATGAAGGAGAAGAAGGGCTTTCATTTCTCTCCCTTCCGCTCGCCGAAGCGATTCGGATGGCGGAGTCCGGCGCGATCACGGACGCAAAGACCATATGCGGTCTTCTCCTGACCGCCCGACATCTTGAACAGAGGAACCATGAACGTCGTTGAACTCATCCGGCGCAAGCGTGAAGGGGAAACTCTCACCAAAGATCAATTGCAGTACCTGATCGGCGGGTATGTCCAGGGAGCGATCCCAGATTATCAGATGTCCGCGTTCCTCATGTCCTGTTATTTCCGCGGGATGAACGAGGAAGAGATGATGACCTTCACGGAGCTGATGCTCCATTCAGGGGTCGTCATAGACCTTTCGGCCATCCCCGGTATCAAAGTCGACAAGCATTCCACCGGAGGCGTTGGCGACAAGGTCTCCCTTATTCTCGCGCCTCTCGCGGCCGCCTGCGGCGTGCCGGTGCCGATGATCTCCGGACGCGGGCTCGGCCACACCGGGGGCACCCTCGACAAACTCGAATCGATCCCCGGGTTCCGGACAGACCTTTCGATCGAGGACTACAAGAGGGTCATCGCATCGACGGGTTTGGTCATGATCGGACAAACACGGGAGATCGCCCCCGCGGACAAGAAGATGTACGCCCTGCGCGACGTCACCGCCACCGTCGAGTGCATACCGCTCATCGCCGGGAGCATCATGAGCAAGAAGCTCGCCGAGGGGATCGATGCATTGGTGCTCGATGTGAAGACCGGCCGCGGAGCATTCATGCAATCGTACGAACGCTCGGTGGAATTGGCCCAAGCACTGGTGAAGGTTGGAACCTCATTTGGAAAGCGCACGCTCGGGTTCATCACAGACATGAATCAACCGCTCGGCGTAGCCGTGGGGAATTGGCTGGAGGTCGTCGAATCCATTGACTGTTTGCGTGGACGCGTGGGACCAGGATCTGATGATCTGATGGAAGTCACGCTCGTTCTCACGGGAGCGATGGTGCACCTGGGCGGGAAGACCGCGTCGATCGATGAGGGAGTCTTGCGTTGCCGCGAAGCCCTCGCATC
>JALONE010000339.1 GCA_025455125.1 Bacteroidota bacterium | reverse complement strand
CTCTACGCGCTGGTGAACTCCGGTGTGGCGCTCGGACTACTCCCGACGACTGGATTGCCGATGCCGTTCATCAGCTATGGCGGAACGTCACTCATCTTCTCCGGCTTTGCCGTCGGAGTGCTGCTGAACATTTCGGCGTACACCGACATGCATCCGCGAGCGGGAAAGCTTCCGATCGTCGACCCGCAATCCGAAGGACCGCTCCAGCCGGAAAGCGGTCTGGGAAAAGTATACTGAGACAGCACACGCAGATGAACCAAATGCATCAAACTTGCTCTCGCGGCGGATTTGGATTCCGAAAGCCAAACGTAGAAGCAATTGCGGATTGCGGATTGCGGATTGCGGATTTGTCATGACAATGCTTCCACTCCGTGTTCTCGTTGCTGGCGGCGGTACCGGAGGCCATGTATTTCCGGCGCTGGCCATAGCGGATGAGATCAAGAAGATCCGTCCGGATGCGGAGTTGCTGTTCGTTGGCACGAAAGGCAAGATCGAATCGCGAGTCGTTCCGGAGCGCGGCTATCGCCTGTCGACGATCTGGATCAGCGGGTTTCATCGAAGTCTGCGGCCGGCAAACCTCCTCTTTCCATTGAAGGTCCTGGTTTCGCTGGCGCAGTCGTTCGGGATCCTCCGGCGATTCAATCCCACGATCGCTATCGGCACGGGAGGATATGTGTGCGGTCCCATCCTGTCGATGGCGGCATGGATGGGCATTCCGGTCGTTGTGCATGAGGCGAACAGCTATCCGGGCGTGACGACACGCATGCTCGCCGGCCGGGCGAAGATCGTCTTCACGTCATTTGAGGCGACCACGCGATGGCTGAAGCGCACTGATAACGTGGAGCATGTCGGCATGCCGACGCGGCAAGGATTGGATGCGTCGGAACGAAGCGCGGCGACCGCGTTCTTCAATCTTGATCCCGCGAAGAAGACCGTGTTCGTGTTCGGCGGGAGTCTCGGTGCGGCTTCGATCAACCGTGCGGTCGAACAACGGCTGATCTCTGCGGCGGCGGTGAATGGATTTCAGATCATCTGGCAGACAGGACGCGGGTGGAATGGAGACATCGTCGCGGCGCGGCGGGTGGGTTGGGTCGGCGCGTTCATCGATGACATGCAGCATGCCTACGCCGCTGCGGACATCGTCGTGTGTCGGTCGGGTGCATCCTCGCTCGCGGAATTGACGCTGCTGGGCAAACCGGCGATTCTCGTTCCGTATCCGCATGCAGCGGCTGACCACCAGACAGTGAATGCACGCTCGTTGTCTGAGCGCGGCGCCGCGGTCTTGCTCTCGGATGCGGAGGTCACGGAACGCTTGGTCGACGAGGTGATGAATCTGCTTTCGAATGACGAACGCCGTCTGTCAATGGCGAACGCATCCCGCAACCTGGGTCGACCGAACGCCGGGACCTCAATCGCGGCGCGCATCGTCCAGCTTTCGAGGAACTGATCATCATGGGAACGAAAGTCTTCCGATACAAGCTCGACTTCTTCTATCAGCAGGCGCTGATCTATCTCGGCACGCTCGTCTTGTATGCGGGGATCCGGGGAAGCTTCGTTGAAGACCAGTTCAACTTCGTCTTCAAGGACCCGATCGTCTATATCATTATCGTGTTCTTCCTTGTTGCCCTGAGCACGCTCTTCCTGAATATCTGGCGCGGACGACGGCTCATCATCGAGCCCGACCGGATCGTATTTCACAGTCGAGCAGGAGAGCGCGTCATTCGGATCGCGGATATCGAGTGGATGCATATCGGTCGTGAACGGCTGGTCCAGACGGCGGGGCGTTTCCAGCAGGTGACACTGAAACTCAAGGGACGTCCGCTCCCGATCCGGATTCGCGTCGGCCGGTATGAGCGCGACCGAGAACTCGTCGCGGCGATGGAAGAGATCGCGATGGGAGTTCCCGGACGGAAGAGCCGGCGCAAGGGGATTCGCAGCCGTATCGGCATGTCTTCACTCTTTCGACAGGAAACGTAACACATGTTCAGCTCGATCAAGAAACTTCATTTCATCGGCATTGGCGGTATCGGTATGAGCGGGATCGCGGAGATCCTGCTGGATCAAGGGTTCCGCGTCAGCGGTTCCGACCGCGCGTTGAGCGAAGTGACGGAGCGCCTTCAGCAATTAGGAGCGCAGGTCTTCGAAGGTCATCGTGCGGAGAACATCGGAACGGACGTTGACACGGTCGTGTATTCCTCTGCCGTGGCTCCCGACAATCCTGAGTTGGTCGAAGCGCTGCAACGGAAGATCCCCGTCGTTCGCCGTGCGGAAATGCTCGCGGAAGTCATGCGGCTGAAGTACGGCATTGGCATCGCAGGAACGCTTGGGAAGACGACGACCACATCGATGATCAGTCTCGTGCTGATGGAAGGAGGACTCGATCCGACGGTCATCGTCGGCGGCAAACTCAGCGGTCTGGGCGGCACGAACGCGCGGCTCGGGAAAGGGGAGTTCATCGTTGTCGAAGCGGACGAATTCGATCGCTCGTTCCTTTCCATCACGCCGACGATCGCGGTCCTGACGACGCTCGAGACGGACCACCTCGATTGTTATCGCGACCTCGAAGATATCAAGGGTGCGTTCATTCAGTTTGCAAGCAAGGTTCCGTTCTATGGCTTCATCGTGCTGAGTCTTGACGAACCGGCGTTGCTCGACATCATGCCGCAGTTGAGCAAGAAGAAAATCGTCACGTACGGCCTCAATCCGCAGGCCGATGTGCAGGCGGTGGACATCCGGCACAAGGAGAATGTCAGCATCTATATGCTCGTCCAGAATGGTGAAGATCTTGGTCAGATCGCGCTCCAGGTTCCCGGCAAATACAACGTACAGAATTCGCTTGCCGCGGTCGCCGTTGGCCTTCAGCTCGGAATCCCGTTCGAGAAGATTAAG
>JALONE010000338.1 GCA_025455125.1 Bacteroidota bacterium | reverse complement strand
CGACTGTCGAGAATGCCATCATCCGCAATTCCATCGTGAGTGAGGGCGCGACCGTCGAGAACGCCCTCCTCGAGGATTCGATCGTCGGGAGCAACGCGGTGATCCGCGGAAGTTACAAGCGCATCAACATCGGCGATTCGTCTGAACTGGAATTCTATTGATCGGCACGCCGGTCACCCGCATTGAATTCATCTATCAGCAACATCACGTCAGGAGTGGGAATGAGAAATCTGTTCACGTCCGAATCGGTGTCAGAAGGACACCCGGACAAAGTCTGCGACCAAATCTCCGATGCGGTACTCGACGCTCTGCTCGCGCAGGATCCCAAGTCCCGCGTCGCCTGTGAGTCGTTCGTCACGACGGGCATGGCGCTGGTCGGCGGCGAGATCACGACCAAGGGATTTCTTGATGTGCAAGCCATCGTTCGGAACGTCATCCGCGACATTGGCTATACGCGGGCGGGCATCGGCTTCGACGCGGATTCCTGCGCGGTCATCTCCACGATCCACGCGCAATCCCCCGATATCTCTCAGGGCGTCGACACCGGCGGTGCAGGAGACCAGGGGATGATGTTCGGCTATGCGTCGACGGAAACGCCGGAACTCATGCCCGCGCCGATCATGTACGCGCACAAGATCGTGCATACGCTTTCCGACATCCGAAAGAAGAACCCGACGCTTATGCCCTACCTGCGGCCGGATGCGAAATCCCAGGTGACGGTGGAGTACGACGGCCGGAACCCTGTGCGCATCGACACGATCGTGGTATCGACCCAGCATGATCCGAATGTGACGCAGGAACAGATCAAGCAAGATGTCATCCAACACGTCGTCCATTCGGCTATTCCCGAATCGCTTCTCGACGCGAAAACGAAATTCCACGTCAACCCGACCGGCCGATTCGAGGTCGGAGGACCGCACGGCGACAGCGGCCTGACGGGGCGCAAGATCGTGGTCGACACCTATGGCGGCAAGGCCCCGCACGGCGGCGGAGCATTCTCCGGGAAGGATCCCACGAAGGTCGACCGGAGCGCCGCGTATGCATCGCGGCACGTCGCGAAGAACATCGTCGCGGCGAAGCTTGCGACCGAATGCCTCATTCAGGTGGCGTACGCCATCGGCGTCGCTGAGCCGGTCTCGATCCGCGTCGAAACGTACGGCACCGGTGTGATCCCCGATGCGCGCCTCGCCGAGATCGTCCAGAAAGAGATCGACCTGACGCCGCGCGGCATCATCGAGCGGTTGAATCTGCGCCGTCCGGTGTACCGACAGACTGCGGCGTATGGCCATTTCGGACGGACGGGCGACGGCTTCACATGGGAGAATCTCGACCTGGTCGACACGCTGACGAAGGCCGTCAAGTAAGAGCATTCACACAACATCACACACTAATCAAGAAGAGCGCTGATGGATTCGAAAGCTGGAAAATTCAAGGTTAAGGATCTCGGGCTGGCGGCGGCCGGCAAACTCCGCGTCGAGTGGGCAGAATCCCGGATGCCGGTGCTGATGGCACTGCGCGAGAAGTACCGCAAGACGAAGCCATTCAAGGGCTATCGGATCGCGGGATGCCTCCACGTCACCAAAGAGACCGCCGTGCTCGTGAAGACCTTCGTCGAAGCGGGAGCGGAGGTCAGCTGGAGCGGCTGCAATCCCCTGTCGACACAGGATGACGTCGCCGCGGCGCTCGCCTCGGAAGACGTCAGCATCTATGCCTGGCACGGGATGAACGTGAAGGAGTTCTACTGGTGCATCGAGGAAACGCTGAAATTCAAGCCGAACCTCACGCTGGACGACGGCGCCGACCTCATCTTCACCGTTCACAATAAACATACGGAACTGATCCCCACTGTCATTGGCGGGACGGAAGAGACGACGACGGGGGTCCAGCGGCTGCGAGCGATGGCAGCTGACGGCGCCCTCAAGTATCCGGTCATTGCGGTCAACGACGCTGAGACGAAGTGGGATTTCGACAACGTCTACGGCACGGGACAATCGACACTGGACGGCATTCTCCGCGCAACGAGCGTGCTGCTCGCCGGGAAGAATGTGGTCGTCGCCGGCTTCGGCCACTGCGGCCGCGGCGTCGCATTGCGGGCAAAGGGGCTCGGTGCGAACGTGATCGTGACGGAAGTGAAACCGACCGCGGCGTTGAAGGCGACGCTCGAAGGCTACCGCGTCATGCGGATGGACGACGCAGCGAAGATCGGCGACGTCTTCATCACGGCGACCGGCGTGAAGGACGTCATCGTCGAACGGCATTTCAAGTCGATGAAGGATGGCGCGATCGTCTGCAACACGGGGCACTACGACTGCGAGATCAACATTCCGCAATTGAAGAAGCAGGCGAAGCGTGTCCGCGAGGTTCGAAAGGACAACGAGGAATTCTCTCTGAAGAACGGTCACCGTATCTATCTCCTGGCCCAGGGACGGCTGGTCAACCTTGCGGCGGCTGAGGGCCATCCGTCCGAAGTCATGGACATGTCCTTTGCCAATCAGTTCATGTCCCAGCTCCGCCTGGTTGAGGCGCACAAGAAGGGGCACGATCTCGAGCGGAAGGTACATGACATTCCCGAGGAGCAGGATCAGCAGATCGCGGCGCTCAAGCTGCACACGATGGGGTACGAGATCGACACCCTGACGAAGGATCAGATCAAGTACATCAACGATTACTCCGCGGGGACGTGATCCCGGGAATTGGTCGAAGCAGTTGTGAACGCAGAAGGCGCTCTTCGGAGTGCCTTCTGTTGTTTCATCCGCATCGGCACTGTGCTGGAGGGTGATCACGAGATGAGAGAAAACATCAATACGCAGTCCTACTGGGAGGAACGGTTCTCCTCGGGCAACTGGGAAGCCAATCTCGGGCGGTGGCAGACCGAACAGCTGGCAAGAACTCAGGTCCGCCA
>JALONE010000337.1 GCA_025455125.1 Bacteroidota bacterium | reverse complement strand
TCGCTGGGATCGCGGCGGTCGTGTCTGCGTACAACGAGATGTATCCTGATTCGCCGTTGATGTTGGAAGGTCTCCCCGCCTACACAGATCTCTTATCACAAGGCGCCGGCGCATTCTTGAATCCGCCGCCGTCGGTACAACCATAGCAAGGAAAGGACACGAACTATGAACATCCTCATTCAGCGAACCGTGATGGTACTGCTCGCGGTCATGCTCCTCGCGGGCATCACGTCGGCACAAGGAGAGAAGAAATACGAGACGCCGATCCTGGTCACGTCTGCGGGTCAGAGTGCGGACGTCACTCTCGCGTCCATGCTGTTCAAGCGCGCGAATCTGACTGCCAAGGCTGTGGCGCAGGCGAAGGCCGGGGATCTCGACAATGTGAAGACGCTCGTCGTCGTGCCGGGATTCAGTTCGAAGGGATTGGGCGCGGCGGGGATAAGCCGCGAAGATGAAATGAAGCGGGTTAAGCAGTTGCTGGATGCTGCCGCAGCCAAGAAGATCCCTGTATTGATGATGCATATCGGCGGCAAGCCGCGGCGTGGACAACAGTCGGATGATTTCTGCAGGTTGGCAGCAGAAGCGGCGGATCATCTTATCGTTGTCAAGCAGGGAGATGAGGACGGGTTCTTCAGCGGGATCGCGAAGGCGACAAAGAAGCCGATCGAGTTGGTTGACAAGATCGCCGATGCGGCGAAACCAGTAGCGGCGCTGTTCCAATGAATTGAATCGAACACACAGACGAGTGGAGCATTTCCATGAAGCACGCAGTCGGATTGTTCGTACAAATTGTCGTTGCGTTCGTTCTTCTGGCTTCCCCGGCGGCCACACAAGATCTGAGCATCGCGGCGAAAGGGGACGTTGCGATCGGAACGAAGGGGATGGCTACGACGGCGCATCCACTGGCATCGCAAGCCGCGATTGAAATGCTCCAACGCGGAGGGAACGCCGTCGATGCTGCAGTGGCAGCAGCGTTTGCGATCGGCGTAGTGGAGCCGGACGGTTCGGGGCTTGGCGGCGGTGGCGGGATGCTCGTCTACCTCGCCTCCGAACGAAAGCCGGTCTACGTAAATTTCTATGTTCAGGCATCTGCGCGCGTCAATGAGATCAGCTACAACCCGCAGACCGACAGTCGTTCCGCGAAGGCGATTCTTGTTCCAGGTACCGTTGCAGGATTGACCCTTGCCCTCAAGCAGTTTGGAACGTTATCCCTTGCAGTTGTGATGGCTCCAGCGATTCGATACGCGGAGGAAGGATTCCCTATTGATCAAACATTGTCGCAGATCATCCTCGACAATGTCGACTTCTTGCAGAAGTACGAATCGACCGCCTCGTTGTATCTGAAGGATGGTTTCCCGTTGATGGAGGGCGACACGCTTCGTCAGCCGGAGCTCGCGCAGACGCTCAAGGCGATCGCGCAACAAGGAAGCGACGGATTCTACAAGGGGCCCATCGCCCAAGCGCTCGCATCGGCCGTCCAGCAGCAGGGGGGAATGCTGACGGCAGAAGACCTCGCCGCGTATCAACCGGTCGTCTCCGAACCGGTGAGCGGCACTTATCGCGGCTATGATATCATCTCTGCGTCGGCACCGCAATCGGGTGTGACGATCATCCAGGCGCTCAATATGCTGGAGCGGGAAGATCTTGCGGCTCTCGGCCATTACTCGTCGTCGGCGGATGCACTGCATATCATGGCGGAGGTCATGCGCCGAGCCTATGCAGACCGGACCGCATTTCTTGACGATCCACGATTTGGCTCCATTCCGATTCGTGGGATGACCTCGAAAGCATTTGCGGAAGTGCGTTACAATGACATCAATCGCGCGATGGCGGAGCCGAAGGAATACCGGAAGACGAAAGCAGGAAACCCCTCGCCATTTGAGACCGCCGCACCCGCGCGCACACCGCGATCTGTTCCTGGGACGGAAGAACGCATGGAGATCGACGATGAGGATCACGAAGGAACGGGACGGATGACGCGGAAGTCGGATGATTTGTTCGACCGTTGGGGTGCGAAGAAGAAGACACCGGTGAAGAAAGAGGCGGCAACGAAGAAGGAATCGGAGACGAAGAAGGAAAAGGGAGTCGAAGAGGAAGGGCCGGAGATCGAGCAGGAGGCTTCGCTGGTACGGGATGATGAGCGTCCTCGCACCTATGCATCCGACGCGAAGCCGCTCCGCCGCACCAAGCGGACAGCGGCAGAGACGCCGGAGACGTCGAAGGAGGGAGGACACACGACGCACCTTTCCGTGATCGACAATGCCGGCAACGTGGTGACCCTCACGCAGACGCTTGGGACGTTCTTCGGTTCCGGGCTGACCGCAGAAGGGGTCTTGTTGAACTGCGGGATGTCGAATTTTTCCACCAGCCTGGCGATCAACAGCATCGGGCCGAATCGCCAGCCGCGCAGTTCCATTGCGCCCACGATCGTCATGAAAGACGGGAAGCCGTTTTTGTCGGTCGGCTCGCCGGGTGCCGCGCGCATTCAGGCGACCATCATCGAGCTCATCGTGAATGTGATCGACTACGGGATGGACGCCGGAGAGGCGAACAAGGCGGCGCGCTTTTTCTGCCAGAAGAACGACGACTATCTGCATCTGGAATCGCGGATCTCAACAGACGTTCAGGACGGACTTCGCAAGAAGGGACACGCACTTCGGGTGTATGGTGATTATGACCTCTTTTTTGGCGGAGCGCAGTTGATTCTTGTCGATCCGAAAACCGGCAAGTTGTTTGGCTCCGCTGATCCGAGGCGCGGTGGTGTGGCGATTGGGTATTAGATCCAATACCGCTAAGTTGCCTTGTATTAGGGCGAACGGTCATGCTGAGCTTGCCTGCCTCGCGAATAAGGTCCCATGCGGCAGGCGGGGTCGAAGGATGTCATGCTGAGCTTGTCGAAGCATGACCG
>JALONE010000336.1 GCA_025455125.1 Bacteroidota bacterium | reverse complement strand
GTACCGTACCTTCTGCAAAATTCCAATCCGTGCTATCAGGCGCCGCGATCCGTATCTCGTAATCACGCCCGACAAGACGAAGTGGATCGACGACTTTCACCTCAACCCGGGCAGAGGCGTGACCCGCGACATGATTCACGGAAACAGTGTCGCCGTAATGCTTTGGGATCTGTTCTCCCGGCTTTGACCGCTGCGGAATGACAGTGAACGTAACGATCGGCGATTCCGTTTCGTTTGGCAGGGTTGAGCCGTCTGCGCTTCGCCGGTAGGCGGTCACCGCCAAATAATATCCCTGCCCATTCTTCAACCGTCTGTCGAGATATGTTTCTTTCATGAGGAAATCTCTGTCGAATACCGCGCTGCGGACTATTCCTGTGTTGTCTCCATAGATATTCTTCACGTCGGCATCCAGGACAAGCGCCGCCTCGGCCTTCGACGAACGGCGATCAGGCAATTGATAGACGCGATATCCTTCAAATGCGTAAGGCCCAACGGCTCTCTCTAGTCTTCCTACTTGGGCTTGATCATTTCCCCAGTTGAGCACCACCCTTCTGTCAAATTCGCTCACTTGAACGGAAGGGGACTCTGGCATTCCGATCCCAGCCAATCCAAACCGGTAGGCACCCCGCGCCACTCCTGCGTTCGCCTTCATCAACGCGACACTCGAAAGGCGGTCGGAGCCAAGCCCGGCAACGGTAGCGATGATGACCTCCTGAGTATCGCCAGGACATAACCGAAACGGACCAGAATTCAACAGGAATCTCCTGTCTCCCGCACCCAGAGAATAGTTCGTTCCCAATCCGTCGACGAATCCTGTTCCCATTACCGGATCACCGGACAGAGGAAACAGCGATTCGGGAACACCCGGGGGATGCGGATAGAGTCGAAGCGGCTGAGTGTACGTATCGGGGAGAAACCCGCGGAGCCAACGCCACATCCGCATTCCACCCTCGGCAGTGAAATCGGGTTCTCCGGAGCTGCTGCCTGTGCATTTCGGCGAAAAGGAGGTCATGCCCAGGTTCTTCGCTCCGGGAAACGGCCGAAAGTCAAACTGGGCAGTATCTCCTGGTGAATCAACACGAGGACCTTGTAGCAGAACATATCCTATCGAGGGGGGGTCCAGCTGGAATTTGTCGTATGCCGCATCGATCCGTTGGCTGTTGTATCCGAACGCCAGGTCCAAGTTGACATCGCAACCGATCAGATCGTCGCCGGAATCGCCGATGTCGAGATCCGACCAGAGGGCAATGAACATGCTGTCCAAGAACAACTCCCCGCGCGTGTTCAGTCCGGTCGTCACTGCTCCTCCCTTGTTGATCATCCGTAGCCGGCAGAACACGATATCGCTGAGCGCAGCCGCGTTCCGGTAGGTCCAAACGGTCTTTTGGACCTCGATCCCGATCGGATATGAACCATAGACGCCCTGGACAACTGAAGTCGTGTAGTCATTTGCCACGATCCAAATCACCTGTTCGGCCGGCGACGTGGCATCGATTCCAGAGATTCCAGGTTCATCATAATTCCCTGCAATCAACCCGGCCGGTCCGGTCGACAACGCGCTCAATGGCGGTCGTTGAAATCCGGGAATTCCATTCCGCTCGATATAGGGAGCCCCCTTCTCGACCGGCCATTCGTCCCAATCGCGCTGATACTGCTCTCGGATCATCATGACCATTTCGGATGTTACGCCTTCCGAAGTCGTCTGGAAAAGATCCTCCGCTTCCCGGTGATACTCAGTCTGGTCCATGACAATGAAGTCCCGGCGTATCCGGTAGATGCGTACGCTTGGTCCATCAGGCTCTGGCGAGGCCGTCGCTCCTCTTCCAACAAGCGCACCGGCGCGAAGGCCATGGTTGTAGGTGCCTCCACCAATGCGTACTCCCGGTAGGTACGGAGCGAGAACTGCCGCAGGAATCGTTCTACCCGAATCGATGAACGCCTTTGCACCCCAGACGAAGTTGTCGAGGTATATCGCCGTGGTCGTCGACCGTGGATAGTACCCTCCGGCACCACCGGTCGGTGTGTGGTTGGAAAACCCGTCCTTACGCTGCCAAAGGACGAAGTTGTTCACATTCATCACGGTGTAGACCGTCAAGTCCGGCGCAATGGATTGACCTTGGGCATTCTTGATGACGCGGTCTTGCCCGAATGCCAGAGTGCTCATGCTGATCAGGGCAAGGGAGATGAGAAGACATGGATTGCGCATTGCTCGATCCTCAGATTTCGATTCTCAGTCCAAGTCGCAATTCTCTGGGTGCTCCGTACGTGTCTGGGGCACCCGCTTTCATCAAGCCATACCGATTGTCCAAGTTGATCGCGCGGTAGAACGGTTCATAGTGCGCCCTGGACTGATACGACAGGAATCTTGGATTCTGAGACCACGCATCGTCGTTCGGCGCGCCAGTCATGGGAAACACATTCGTGACGTTCCGCGTATCGAGCACATTCAGCACATCGACGAAGAGAACAAGCGCGACGGGGCCCAGATTCATCTCCTGACTCACACGCAGATCAAGTGTCGTGTTCCAGGGCCCCCGCGAACTGTTGGTGGCCTCCAAGGGGACGGCCGTGCGCGGGTCCTCGATCGGCCACGTGCCGAACTCGAATGATCCTGCCGCACCTGATGCGGTGAATGGTGCAAAGCGTGTATAGGGGACGCCGCTCGAGTAGCGGAAGATCGCGCACGCGTGGAATCCCTCAAGAATCGACGCCCCCGACCCGAGCGGATTCGCATAATTCAGAATGATCGCGCCCGCATGCGTCCGGTTAAAATCCGCCGTTGCCAGCTCTTCAGGCAACGCAATGCGCGGGAATGTTTCAACGAGGCCGAAGTTTGATGCAGGATTCGACGCCGTGGACTTCACACTGCTCCACGTATGCGAAAAGCGGATCCGAAATTGTTCGTACAGTCGAAGTTC
>JALONE010000335.1 GCA_025455125.1 Bacteroidota bacterium | reverse complement strand
TCCCTCGAACTGGCGCACCTCCGGGAGTGCCGCCGCGATCTCTCGACGAAGCGTTGCACCCTGTGCGACGACGGAACACAGCACGCGGCACACGTCGTACCCGAACAGCGTATTGAGGGATGGCAATCGTTGCCTTCCGCTCCGCTGCAGCTTCGCAGCGAATTCGCGTATCCCCTGCCCGGCCGCATCATAGTAGGAATCGGTCGCGAAGTAGATACCGTCAGCGTATTGTCTGTTCTCTTCCAGCTCGGTCAGGTCGTTCCAATCCCCCGACCCCACAAGGGATGATTGAAAATTCACGAACCGCACCTGCGAGCTGACCACGGCGATCTCTTCGGGACTCGTGATGGGAAGAAAGAGAACATCGATATTCGGTACTGGATACGCCAGGCTGTCAACGCGGAGGCTCGCCACCGAAACCGGAATGCGTAACGAGTCGGCAATCCTCCTACCGTCTGCCCCGAGGAGTGTTTCGACTTCGATCACAATGCCGTTTTGCATCAGGGAATCGAGTACCTTTTTACTTATCCCCAAACGGAGCAGCTTGTTCAATTCCGTCTGCGGCGGCCTGGCACTGAAGTCCATCGTAACGATTTCGAGATGCGCGAACGCCTTTGCCCGAATCGCCATCAACTGCGGACGAATGTCGGTCGTCCCCGGAGAGTACCACTGCACGTCGACGACTTCCCCGCCGGCCGCGACGACCTCTTCGATGAACGCCTCGCTCGTTTGCCTGCCGATGGCATCGCCGGGCGAGAGGACGGCGACTCGGCGGGCCCGCAACTGCTCAACCGAAAAGAGCGCCGCGGCCCTGCCACGCGTGCGATAGTCTGGATTCGCCTGGAAGACGAACGGTCCGATGGCCGCAATGCCGTTCGATGTCGCCGTTGGCGTGATCAATGGCACGCCGCGTTCATTCGCGATCCCCGCACTCGCGAGCACTTCATTGCTCAATACTGGTCCGAGGATGGCAGCCACCTTTTCATCCCGCGCCAATTCGCCCACCAGCTGAGCCGCAACCGCCGCATCTCGTTCCGTATCCCGCACTTCCAGCGTCACCTTCGTGATCGCCGTCGCGTTGTGTTCTTCCGCGGCAAGCCGCATCCCATCGAGGAATTCCGCTCCCAATTCCTGCATCCCGGCCTTCTCTGACCGCATCATCAACGGAAGCACTACCCCGATCTTGATGGTCCCCCCCTTCCGCACGTTCTCAAGGAATCGGAGCGCCTGCCCCACGTAGGGGATCGCGGGATTCATCGTACTCACGGCAAGCAGCAGGTCTTGAGCCGCGCGGGCGTCGCCGTTACGGAACAGGATTTCGGCAAGACGAAGATTGAGCAATGCTTTCATCTCGGCCGTCTTCGCATCGTTCGCGAGCAACTGAAGCTCGCCGGCGGCGAGACGCTCAGCAGCCACATTCGCCAACAAACGCTCTGACCGGATCGACAACCGGCGGTCCGATGTGGCTTCCCGGACGGTGAGAAATTCCTCAGCGGCATCCTCGTAGCGACGCAGCCGGAGGTAGTTCAATCCAAGCGTGTAGTGTGCATCATCCGCATAGGACGACTGGGGATAGATGTCGAGAAGATCTTTGAGGAAACGGATCGACTCACGGAATCCCCCCGCGCGATACAGTGCCTTCGCCCCCATGATATACGCCCCCGTCTCACGATGACTGCGGGGCATGTCCTTCACGATCGCATCGAACATCACCGCGGCGCTATCGAAGCGTTCAGCTTGGAAATGCCGCATCGCTTCCACGAACAGCCGTTCGACGTCAGGCCGAAACAGGATGCTGTCGGCGGCAGCCGGTTCGTCGCCCCCCGATGCGAAGGCCGGTGTCATCGCGCACAGGGTCGTCACAGCCAGAAGCAGGATCATCCGTGGTGCAGTTCTATTGTGCATTGCGAAGCCTGGTCAGTTCACGTTGACCGTCGCGAGCGCGACGGTTTCCGGGCTGGACGTTGAGCGCCCGGAGGAAATAGTCGCTCGCCTGTTTGAGGGCATTCGTGCGTAAGGACAAGAGCCCGAGGTCGACAAGCGCGTCGACGCACTTCGGGTCCAGGGCAAGGGCCTTTCGCAGATACGGTTCGCTTTCTTCGAGTCGATGCATCGCTAGCAAGACGGAGCCGCATAGATGCCACCCGCGCGGTTCGTCCGGATCCACTCCGATCGCCGTATTCAATGCCTCAAGCGCTTCTTCCCACTCACCCCGCTTCGCGTGGACCTGACCCAGCAGCACGTGCGCCGACCAATCGTTCGGTTCCGCTGCGATCGCCCTCCGGAGGAATTTCGTCGCATCGCTAAGCGCGCTCCGATGAACCAGTATCTCCGCGATCATGACCGCAACATGCGGATAGGTCGGATCGAGACGATGGAGGATTCGAAGATGGTGTTCCGCCATGCGGACGTTCTTCCGCTCTCGGTACAGCACGCCGAGGTCGTAATGGAGCTGGGCCCGGATATTCTTCGGCAAGGTCCGTTCCCGCAGCAGCAATCTACGATAGTACCGCGTTGCCTCGTAGGCGTTCCCCGATTCGCGATGAAGTGCTGCGAGGGAGTAGAGGATCTGCGTCGGATCGTCCGTCAATGCCAGCGCCTGCTGCAACGCCGTTTCGGCGGCATCGAGCCGGCGGAGATGCAGATACACATGCGCCAATTCCACCCAAGCCGCTTCGAGCGTCGGATCGGCTGCTGTCACGCGCCGATAGATCTGGACCGCGTGGAGGTGCTTTCCGCGCGATGCGTACGAGCGTGCTTCCTGAAGCCAGGACCGAATGGCAGTGTCGTCGTTCATGCGTGCCAAAGTACCATTGAGGAGAACGAGAATCAATCAGAAATCGCGCCGCGCTGCGCGCAGCCCAACAGCCAGGGCGAACACGCTGACAAGCATGGAAACGACCGCGAGCGCGGTGCCCGGCAC
>JALONE010000334.1 GCA_025455125.1 Bacteroidota bacterium | reverse complement strand
CGACTGTCCCTTCAGCTCTTCGAGCAACTCGAGCTTGTACGGATCGCCTTTTTGCCGGAACCGATCCACGGCGACATCCCACCCGACCTCTTCCCGCTGATACGGAACATCGCGCTCGGAAAACTCGACCATCTTCTTCTCGATCGCCACAAGATCTTCCTGCGTCAAACGATGCTCGCCCAGGTCGATGTCATAGTAGAAGCCGTTTTCGATCGCAGGGCCGACACCAAACTTCGCGCCGGGGAACAATGCCTCGACCGCTTCCGCCATCAGATGAGCAGAACTGTGCCAGTACGCGTCCTTCCCTCCATCGTCATTCCATTTCAGGATCTTCAGCGACGCATCCTGCCGGATCGGACGATCAAGATCCCACACCTCGCCGTTAACCTCGACCGCGAGTGCTTCGCGTGCAAGGCCCTTGCTGATCCCTTCCGCGATCTGCAATCCGGTTACACCGCTCTCATACTCGCGGCGATTTCCGTCCGGGAATGTAATGGTGATCTTGTTCATAGTTGGACAAAAAAAATATCGGACATGGTCCGACAAGAAAGGAAACAAGGGCAAGCGGGGTAAGGCAAATTTGAAAGCGAGGGAGTGACTTCGTGGCTTTTCCCTACTTTCCCGGCTTCCCCGCTCCAGAGTTTCCTACTTTCTGTGGGCTCTATAGGACTCGAACCTATGACCTCTACCATGTCAAGGTAGCGCTCTAACCAGCTGAGCTAAGAGCCCCGCACAAACAAACGGATTTTATGATACCGATTATTTGGCTGGAAATCAAGGGTTTCTTACCGCGGCGGGTTGTAGAAGTTGCGGTCCCAGCGGTGTTTGCGAAGCTCGGCGATCGTGCCCGTGGAGAGGATTCGTCCATCTGAATAGCCGATATTGGCTTCGACGTTCGCGACCGAACGCATCCCGGGGATGACCGTGGAGACCGCCTTCGGATGGAGGGTGAAGCGAAGGGCCAGTTCCGCCATCGAAGCCGCCTCCAAACCAAGAAGCGGGGCCATGGCATTGACGCGATCAAAGACCTCTTGCCTGCGATTTCCCCCAAAGTAATTATTCCGCCAATCTCCTTCCGGGAATACTGTTTCCGGCGTGATCTTGCCCGTCAGTCCCCCTTCGTCCAGGGGCACGCGGACAATGATGCCGATATTCAGCTTTTCACACAAGGGAAAGAGCCGCTCTTGAGGTGCCTGATCGAATATGTTGTAGATAACCTGGAAGGCATCGATCAACCCGGTCTCGGCCGTCTTCAGGGCGTTATCGGGCTGATGGTCGTTGATTGAAATGCCCGCGTGCCGGATCTTCCCCTCCAACTTCAGTTTGGCGATCGCATCCTTCCACTCGTTCTCCGAAGCCCAGTCGTCGAGCCACACGTGAAACTGCTGAAGGTCGATGGTGTCGAGGCCGAGATTCTTGAGGCTCTCTTCGGTCTTCCGGATGATGTGCTCGTACGGGAACGCATCCCGAAGCGCCGTGCCGGGACGGGCGGGCCATCGTCCGTTCTTTGGGGGGATCTTCGAGGCGACGGCGATCCGTTCCTTCCGTTCTCTCACGACCTGTCCCACCAGTTGCTCGCTGTGCCCGTCGCCGTAGACGCGTGCGGTATCGATGAAATTCAAGCCGAGGTCGATCGAGCGATGGAGTGCGCGTAACGATTCATCGTCCCTCGCTCCCAGCCACATCGATCCGCCGATCCCCCACGCGCCATACCCGATCTCCGAAACGCTGATTCCTGTCCTTCCTAACGTACGATACTTCATTCCGCGCCTCCCTTGTCCGATCTGTTCCCGGCCAGCCTCTTCCACGCTTCTTCGATCTGCGCCTTCGTCCGCGCCGGGACGTACTTCTTGTGCAGTACTTGCAGGCGCATCTGCGTGAGATTGTCGAACTGTTCATCATCCTTCTGGCGCTTCAACATCATGGCGAAGTCCTCCTGTTCACGGCGCTCCATCTTGCTGTGAAGCAGGCGAAGGTCTTCCACCATCCGCGTTTGTTCGACGAAGGTCATGTCAAGATCGTGTCGGGTGTTTATGCGCCAGCGTGATGAGGAGTCCGCCACCGCCGATGAGAAGCATGATCACCGCCTGCACCATTGTCTTGTAGGAAATCTCCGCGGACTCAACAGATGTGTAGGAGACCCAGGCTCCTGCCGCGGCAACGATCGTATACATGCCGAGCACGATCTTCCTCGCGCGGGCATTCGTCTCGGGCGTGTCGGTCATGAAGAAGCGGTTGTAGAGGAGCAACCCCGTGATCGCGACCGCGCCCAAGACGGCGAAGATGAGCCAGAATTCCCGCACCGTCGAAGAGGCATCTGCGCTGCCGATGATCGGCTTGAGAATCCTCTCATACAATGCTCCGCCGAGGTTTGAGCCAATCAGGCTTCCGACCACACCGTAGAGGAAGGAATACCCCATGTAGACCGCTTTGCGGTCGGCGGGGGCGACGAGTCCGACGTAGCTGAAGTACTTCGGATGCGCGGTCATCTCTCCGATGGAGAAGACGACGATGCCGGCGACGAAGATCCAGATGGTGGAGGAGTACGCAAGCAGGACGAATCCGACGACACCGAGGACCATGCCCGAGATCATCGTGAGCAGGGGCTTCGTGTTCTGCACGATGCGGCTGATGACCACCTGCAGGAGGATGATGGTTCCCGCATTCACCACGGTGACATGCTCCGCATCGAACTGCAGGGGGATGCCGATCGAGGCGAAAGCGTTGTTGATTGGGGTCGGGTCGATGAAGTCGCGGAGATACCAAAGGACCGAACCAAAATTCTGGAAGTAGAGGATCCAGAAGCCGGAATAGAGCAGGATCATCAGCATGAAGCGGGAATCTCCCAGCACCATCACGGCACCGCGCGCAACCTCGGCGAGCGAGCGGGCATTCGCAGGCCGCTCCGGATCCTTGTAGAAGAAGATGGTCGGG
>JALONE010000333.1 GCA_025455125.1 Bacteroidota bacterium | reverse complement strand
AAGCGCCTCCAACTGAACGACCTCCTGAAGGAGAACCTGCACCTGCTCGAGATCTCCATCCCGAAATCAGTCAAGATCACGTTCACACTGCAGGATGATCTGTGGGACGTGGAGGCAGATCCCGGGCAGATGCAGCAGCTGGTGATGAATCTCATTCTGAATGCGGGAGAGGCCATCGGCGACAAGCCGGGGACCATTCATCTTCGGACGCACATGCAGGAGATCGAGGCCGGGGATGGAACATGGTCGGGGGGGACGCGAGACCCGTTGGCCGGCGGTCGGTACATCGTGCTGGAATGCGAAGATACCGGCGTGGGGATGGATGAAGAGACGATGAACCGTATCTTCGACCCGTTCTTCACCACAAAATTCACGGGGCGTGGACTCGGGCTATCGGCTGTGCAGGGCATTATCCGTGGACACAACGGAGGGTTGAAGGTCCAAAGCAAACGCGGTGCCGGAACGACGTTCACGATCGCTCTCCCGGCACGTCTTCCCGAGATGAAACAGGGAGCAGAAGCGCTCTTGCCGGTGTTGTTGGATGTCTCCGAAAAGATCCTCGTGATCGACGATGAATCGTTCGTGCGTGATGTGGTCGTCGACATTCTGCAGTCGGCTGGCGTTGATGTCCTGCAAGCGGACGGCGGAGAAATGGGGATCGCGATGTTTCAGAAGTATCGGGATCAGATCGCCGCGGTTCTCCTCGATCTATCGATGCCAGGTATGAACGGCGAAGAAACCTTCCGGCAATTGCGCTCGGTCGACCCTAATGTGCGGGTGATCGTTTCCTCCGGATACTCGGAAACGGAGGCGATGGCGAGTTTCGAGCCCGCCGGTGTTGCAAGCTTCATCCAGAAGCCGTACAAGGGGGAGACGCTCTTGAGCACGCTGAAGACCGTGCTTGGGCGTTGACGCTATCGGAGGGTTTTGCTCAGCCGCGTTGCGAAATCTTCTAACACCCTTCTGGCGCGTTCCTCTTCGCGGCAGTCGAGCGTTCCGGCCACAGACATTCCAACCTTGATCACATACAGCGGGCCATTATTGGGATCGTCCACTCGAACGACTGTTGACTCGGGGACGGTGCGGGCATCGTCGCGCGCAACCGCCCGAAGCAGCGTGTTGAGTGGATGTGGGGATCGGCCGCTTGCATCTCCGATCAGCAGGTAGACTTTGTAAGGGGAGAGTGAATCATATTCCGCGACATACGCGGAGCGAAGTTCCGGATACCCCAGGAAGCTTTCGGCGATGTAGGTCTCGCTGTTGAGTATCCTGCCGCGCTCCGGAAACAGCCGAAGCGGCATCGGCCAACCATGCGGCTGAGCGAGGTGCCGGTCCATAGCATGCGCGATCAGCAGAAGCGCATCCTGTGCTTCGGTCCCCGACTCATGAGTCGTCAGCTTGACATAGTACGTGCCCGCAAGATAATTCAGCACTCCTTCCTCAATATATCCCTGCGTTCCCACATCGATGAACCGGTATGAGGGATTGCGTTCCTGCGCATAGATGCCGAATGCGTCCGCGTGCGAGCGGTGGCGATACACCTCAACCCGTATGGCGATCGCGGAAGCATGTGTATATTCGGCGAGGGACAAATCTTCGAAACCATAGCTGAGATAGATTTCCGCGGCGCCATCGATGAAGTCCCAGAGATTTTCCGGCTTGTACTGCTCCGGCGTCACGGTCTTGCTCCACGATGCGATGTCGGGGAAGTGCCGTTCTGCTTCCTGGGAGCACGCGATGGTGATCAGAAGCGGGAGTATGCACGAGAACCCCAGCATTGGTGTGCGCATATGCAGCGTCATGCAAGAAACTCCTCGGGCACATTTAGAAGCCGTGTCACGTCGCGAACCCGATCCGCCACGTCGAAGCCCTTCCGGCACGAGACGGTGCAGGAGGTGCAATCGGTGCATGCGTGAGAGGGAATCGCGAGGTCGGTGAGGAGCTCTTGCGCCATGGAAGGGGAGGAGTAGCCGTACGCATACATATACGCTCGCATGAGATCCGGAATTGGAAGCTGATGACGACAAGCTGGAACACATTCGTTGCACCCGGGGCAGAATAGGCCGCGCTCTGACCGACCTGCTTCGAGCGAAACCCGCTCTTCGTCTGTCATCGTCAGGTTTGAAAGAAGTGATGCATTCTGCTCGAGTTGCTCATACGAGGTGATTCCGGGGATGGATGTGGTGATGTTCACATCCTGCATCACCCATTTCAACGCCGCCTTGCAGTTGATCGGCTTCGTTTTCGCCTTGTCGTAGTATGCACCGGCCATGGTCTTCATGGCCACAACGCCTATCCCGGCGGCGGCGGCATCGGCGATGGCCTTTCGCAGGGCGTCGAGTCGTTCGTATTTGAAGTTGATTGCGGTGAGGACGACCTCGTGGACGCCGCTTTCGATCGCTGCCTGGATAACTTCGGGCTCGTTCCGGTGCGTCGAGAGTCCGATGTGCCGCACCTTTCCGGCTTTCTTCAGTCCCAGGAGCGTCTCGAGCATCTCTTCGGCAAGTACATCGTCGCGCGAAGATGCGCCATGCAGGTAGAGAATATCCACGTACTCCATCTGAAGCCTGCGGAGGCTTTCCTCGAACTTCGCGCGGTACGTTTCGGGAGATTCAGGACCAACTTTGGTAGCGATCACAAAGGAATCGCGCGGATAGTCATTCAACACCTCGCCGAGCATCGTTTCGTTCCTTCCCTTCATATACCCGTGCGCAGTGTCCAGATGGATCATTCCTGCTTTCAGTGCTGCTCGCACGAGTCCTGGATTATCTGCCCGCATGACTCCCATGCTGACGATCGGAAGTTCGATCCCAGTCTTACCGAGCTTGCGGGTGATGGGATTCCCTTCAGGCAGGGAGTTCGCAGGATTGCCGAGGACCGTTGCGGTGGAAGCGATGAGGGATACGGCTGTCCCGGCGAGCGAGCCGGAAAGAAAAGTTCGA
>JALONE010000332.1 GCA_025455125.1 Bacteroidota bacterium | reverse complement strand
CGCCATCTCGCGTCTCGGCAAACTGGTGCGGGCCGAATTCAAGCATGCGGGAGATGTCACGGACGTGACCATCGTCGCACGCGACGCACCGTATGCGCTCTCCCGCTTCTGCGGCGTCCTCTCGGCGAACGACGTGAACATCCTCGATGCAGGGATCTACACCCGGCGGGACGGGATCATCATCGATCGATTCCGCGTGGCGGACTTCGTCAATCACTCCATCCTGTCGGCTGAACAATGTCAGCGCATTTCGCGTGAACTCGAGGACGTGTTCAACGGACAAACCGACCTCCGGCATCTGCTCGCACGGCACCGGGCCAAATGGAAGCGCCGCTCTCGGCCGTTGAATCCGAACATTCGGCTGGACGTGGACTTTGAAGAGCATCCCCGATTCACTATTATTGATGTATACGCGGCGGACACGCTTGGATTCCTGTACCGCATCACCGAGTCCATCTCACGACTTGGTTTGAATATCGCGTTCGCAAAGATCGCCACACGAGGCGATGGCATCGTCGATTCATTCTATGTCACCGACGAACGGGGCAAGCGCATCTCAGAGTCGAGCCAGTTAACACCGATCCGGGGGGCGCTGCTCGAAACGGTCCGGGACACCGCGGAGACAGAACTGATTGTTGGTTAAGTTCTTCATTGTCGATTGCTGATTTACGATGGTTGATTTCATTTAGCACGTTTTTCATCTCACATTTGTCATTTTTCTTGTTTCCATGTCTCCATCTCCTTCTCAACGACCCATTGGCGTCTTCGATTCCGGCATCGGCGGGCTCACCGTCGTGCGCGCCCTGACTCAGGTCCTTCCGCACGAGAACATCGTCTACTTTGGCGACACGGCCCGCGTGCCGTACGGACCGAAGTCTCCGCAAGTGGTTCGGGAATACGCATTGCAGGACACCGATGTCCTCCTCAAACACGACGTCAAGCTCATCGTCATCGCCTGCAATACCGTCTCTGCTGTCGCCCTCGACGTCGTCCAGAAACGGGCTCGTGTTCCGGTGATCGGCGTGATCCAACCTGGCGCGGAAGCTGCCGTCGCGGCATCGAAGAAGAAGCGGATCGGCATCATCGGAACGGCGGGAACGATCAATAGCGGCGCTTACACGAACGCCATTCGATTGATCGAGTCGGGCGCTCATGTGTCGGGACGAGCGTGTCCCCTGTTTGTTCCGCTGGCGGAAGAAGGATGGACCGACCACAAGGTAACGGAATTGATCGCCAAGGAATATCTCTTCCCGCTCACGCTCGAGAAGATCGACACATTGGTTCTCGGATGCACGCATTACCCGCTCCTGCGTGACGTGATCGACCGCGTGCTGCATCATTCCGTGACGCTCATCGATTCCGGGGCGGCGACGGCGCTCGTCGTTCAGCGTACGCTCGCGGAACTCGGATTGACCAACGCCAGCACGCTGAAGCCACACCTTCGCTTCCTGGTCAGCGACATCCCCAACAAATTCACAGAGGTTGGCGAACGTTTCCTCGGACACAAACTCGGCAAAGTTGAGCGCGACGGGGGCTGGGGAGCGTAGGAAGTGGGGACTGTGGGTTTCCTCCCCGGGGTCGACATTGAAAGTTTGGGCAACTCACACCGGGAAATTATCCCGGTCACGCACCGGATCATATACCCGGTTCGACGTTCGAACGCTGGGGTGAGTATCTGGCATGACTCCCTGGCACGACTCCCGGCTTCTTAAGCGCCGGGAGAGCACATCGGCCGAAGCGCCAAGATCTCAAGAAACAAGAACCAAACAAGACCAACATCCAATTGCCAAGAGCCAATGGCGGTGAAAGAAGCGGAACACAGAAGACCACGGGTCAACCCTTTCGACTTATGAGTTTTGACTTCCGCTACATGCTCTAGGCTCAACGGCTCGGGGCACTCTGGGCTCCGGGCTTTGTTCTGGCAAAGGAGAACCATCATCGGTCAATTCGTTTGCATCCTGACTTTTGTCTTCTGCCTTATGCTCCCGGCTCTGTGCTTATCGGCTCACAGGCTCTTCTGCTCATCGGCTCAACGACTCACAGGCTCCAATGCCCTCACGCCCCATACTCCTCCTCGGTGATCCGGCCCTGCGAACGCCGTGTAAACCGGTGCGGGATGTCCGGTCACCGCGTGTCCAGGCGATCGTTTCGGATCTTGCGGACACACTGGCAGAATTCTGCCGCTCTCATGGATTCGGACGGGGCATTTCGGCTCCGCAGATCGGTCATTCCGATCGCATCATCTTCATCGATTCGGAGTATCGCGGTCCGCTCATCAATCCGCGCATCACGCATCGGAGCCGAGATCTGTTCCGTCTGTGGGACGATTGCTTCTCATTCCCGGATATTCTCGTCGAGGTGCATCGACATCTCGCCGTCACGGTCGCGTACACGGACATCAACGGGCATCGGCGCACCCTGCAGGCACGAGGCGCCATGTCCGAGCTTCTCCAACATGAGACCGATCACCTGGACGGCATTCTTGCGATCGACCGCGCAGTGGACTCCCGTCATATCATTCTCCGCAGTGAGTACGAGAAGCTGGCTCGCGACAAGGCCGCCTTCATTTTGTAATCACTTCTTCGTATTATTGAAGTTCTTCATCACGCTCATCCTCACTTGGTGGCAACCTCATGAAGCTTCCGAAAGACGAAGTCCTCGAGATCTTCCGACAGACGCGCGCGCTCTTGGAGGGACATTTTCTCCTGACATCCGGGAATCACAGCCCGAACTATTTTCAATGCGCCCGGGTCCTGCAGTATCCCAAGTATCTCCACCTGTTTGCCGGAGAGATCGCCCACCACTTCGAATACAGCGAGATCGAGGTCGTCATCTCCCCGGCGATCGGCGGTGTGGTCGTCGGGACTGAGGTCGGCCGCATGTTGAATGTCCGCACCATCTTCGCCGAACGGGCTGACGGCAAGATGCAGCTCCGCCGCGGTTTCGATTTCGCC